>JABMMK010000013.1 GCA_013205605.1 Cytophagales bacterium
CCTTTCTTCAATCGGGAATATAGGTTTGCCCGTTACTCGATCAAAAACAAACATAAAACCTAGTTTGCTTAAAATAGAAACGACATCGCGTTTTTTGCCATTTTGTGTAATCGTAAATAAATTCGGTGGCGCTGGAATATCCCGGTCCCAAATGTCATGATGTACCGTTTGAAAATGCCAAAGTCGTTTTCCTGTTCGAATGTCTAAGGCCAGAAGGCAGTTGGCAAATAAATTATCTCCCTTTCTATTTCCTCCATAAAAATCAAAAGCAGCCGAACCGGTAGGAACAAACACAATGCCTCTTTTGGAATCTACCGCCATACCCATCCAGTTGTTGGCTCCGCCAACACTCTTGTAATTATTCTTTTCCCAAGTTTTATATCCGTATTCACCGGGTTTTGGAATCGTATGAAAAGTCCAAATTAATCGCCCAGTTTTTGCATCAAAAGCGCGAATATCTCCAAGCAATGCGGGGGCGGATTCCGACACTCTGGTGCCCACAATCAATGTATTTTTGTAAATGGAAATCGGCGTATTGAGTACCGTATAATCATCGGAACCAGGACGCCTTATTCCTTCTAACAAATTGATTTTACCTTTTTCTCCAAAAGTTTCAACGGGCTTTCCCGTCTTAGCATCTAACGCAAAGAGGTAAGAGCCATAGCCAAAAAATATTTTTGAACGTTGTCCTAGAGATGAATAAAAGGCCACACCCCGACTGTTCATACTGGGTGTTTTTTCTTGAATAGCTGTTTTCCAAATTTCTCGACCACTTTTCGCGTCTAGAGCAAATGCCTGGGATCCTGCCGAAACGCCATACAAGACCCCTTGAATGATGATGGGATTACATTGAATTTGGGTGGTTTGGTTGACGGTGTCAGCACCCCCGGAAGAATAGGACCAGGCAAGCTTTAAATTTTTGACATTACTAACGTTTATTTGGGTCAGTGGCGAAAAGTGATTTCTGTTATCACCGCCATTATATCCGCCCCAATCTGTGAATTCAGGTGCGGTAAAAAAGCTAAAAAAGCCAATGAATAATAGCCCAACGAATAATCTCATGGGGGAAGTTAAAAAATATTTTTTAAATCAGTTTAATGATCTAGAAAATCAGTTAAAAATAGCAATATGCGGAAGTGGGGCTTTAGCTTTGCTAAATTTAAAAATTTAGTAAAGCTGGGGACTGGGAATCCGTTTATTTTTTAAATTTTTTTTCGAAGAAATTGTCATTTACTCGAGAATTTTTGGCATTTTTATGGGCTTTATTTTTAAAAATGAAAAGACGCGAATTAATAAAATCGATTGGTTTAACTGTTACGGCCACCTCAATCTTACCTGATTGGTTGCAGGGCTGGTCGGTTCAAAAGCTGGCACCTTCTGTCGTTTTTAGTGAAGATCAAAAAGATAAGCTATCTCTAATTGCCGGAACCTTCATTCCTGAAGGCGCTGAAAAGGGGGCAAATGGAGTAGGAGTAGGTAAATTTTTAGATGTATTATTTGCCGACTGCTTCACGGCGGCAGATCAAAATAAAATTAAGGAATTTTTATTGGAAGTTGACCTACTCGCCAAACAGTTATTTCAGCAATCATTTGGCCAATCGACCCAAGAACAGCGGGAGAAAGTCCTTCAAAATTTGGCAGCAAACCCCACACATAAATGGGCTGCAGATACGTTAAGAAATGAGACGATTCGTGGGTATACCACATCAGAATATGTTATGGTTAATTATTATCACTATGTAATGGCGCCTGGATTTTACCATGGTTGCGCCGCAGTTTAATGATGGCAAATTTCAACATAGATAGCAAAAAGAAATTCACCTATGACGCAATTGTCATTGGCTCTGGAGCGAGTGGTGGTTGGGCCGCGAAGGAACTTTGTGATCGCGGCTTAAAGACATTGGTTTTGGAGCGTGGGCGCCAAGTGAAACACGTGGAAGATTATCCAACGGCGTCTAAGGCTCCTTGGGAATTTCAACATCGAGGAACGGTTCCTTTAGCGGAGCGGGAAGGATTTTCGAATCCTATTTTTTTAAGAGAAGAAACGAAACATTGGGCATTACCGGATGATGAGCAACCCGTGGTTTACGAAAAACCGTTTCGCTGGACGCGCGGATATCATGTCGGAGGCAAGTCACTTTTATGGGCTAGGCAAACTCAGCGATGGTCCGATTTTGATTTTGAAGGGCCTATGAGAGATGGTTTTGCAACGGACTGGCCTATTCGATATAAAGATATAGCCCCTTGGTATGACCATGTAGAAAAGTTTGCGGGCATCGCTGGATTTAATGACAATTTGCCTGAATTGCCTAATAGCATAGTCCAACCGGGTTTCGAGTTGAACTGTTTGGAATCACATTTTAAAGAAGTTTTAAAGAAGGAATATGGAAATCGTTGGGTGGTTGGTGGCCGTTGTGCCCATTTAACGGATCCTCAAGAAATTCATTTCCAACAAGGTCGAGGGCGTTGCATGAGTCAAAAAATGTGTAACCGCGGATGTAATTTTGGGGCATATTTTAGTAGCAATGCTTCCACGTTGCCATGGGCAGCCAAAACCGGAAATTTAACCCTTCGTCCAAATTCCGTGGTGCATTCCATCATATATGACAATAAATCGAATAAGGCCGTTGGCGTACAAATCATCGATTCTATTTCCAAAGAAATGGTTCCCTATTACGCAAAGGTAATTTTTGTCAATGGTTCGACGATCAATAGCAATGCGATTTTATTAAATTCAGTCTCTTCTAGGTTCCCCAAAGGGCTTGGAAACGACTCAGGCTTAATGGGTCATTTTATTGCTTGGCATAATTATCGAGGAAGTGCAAATGCCTCCTTTGATGGATTTAAGGACAAGAAAACGGAGGGAGGAAACCCGAGCAATGCCTACATCCCTAGGTTTAGAAATTTACACAAACAAGAAACGGATTTTTTAAGGGGTTATGCGACGGGAATAGGCGGAGGCCGAGGCGAGTATTCTTCTCGAGAAGGAATGGGCGATGATTTAAGAAAAAACTTGTTGGCCCGTAAAATGGGACCTTGGAATATATCGGCGTGGATGATGGGGGAAACAGTTCCGACCGAGGAAAACCACATCCGCCTTCATCAAGATTTGAAAGATAAATACGGAATTCCTCAAATCATTTTTTCTTGCGATTGGACTGAAAATGATGTGAAAATGGTCCAAGATTTTAGAGATCAAATGCAAGAAATGTTTGAAAAAGCGGGATATAAAAATATACGAACGGCGGATTCAAAATCTGCACCAGGCGCAGATATTCACGAGATGGGCGGAGTTCGAATGGGAAAAGACCCTAAAAATTCTATCTTAAATGAATGGAATCAGGTGCATGCTTGTAAAAATGTTTTTGTCTCGGATGGTGCTTGTATGACATCTACGAGTACACAAAATCCCACCTTAACGTACATGGCTTTTGCGGCAAGAGCTGCAAACCATGCAGTAGACGAATTAAATAAAAAGAACCTATAAACGAAAAAAATGAAAAAGAACACCATTATCCTGGCCCTTTTGGGAATCATGTTGAGCTTAGGCACGCTGCAAGCTCAAAAACTTTACACCTATCCGATAGGTGTTCAAACGTATACGTTTAGAAAGCATTTCCCTGTGAAAGGCGCTGAAAAAACACTTGATTTAATTAAAGAATTAGGCTTTACAGAAATAGAAGGCGGGGGTATGAAAGGAATGACTTTGGAAGAGTATAAGAAATTATGCGATGATAGAGGAATAAGTATCCCATCGACAGGAGCGGATTTTAACGAACTAGCCAAAGACCCTATGGCGGTCGTAAAAAGAGCAAAAGCGTTAGGTTCTAAATTTGTCATGTGTGCTTGGATTCCGCATAAAAAAGGCGAATTCTCTTTAGCTGATGCACAAAAAGCCATTGAGGTTTTTAATAACGCTGGAAAGGTTTTAAAGGAAAATGGAGTAACGTTGTGCTACCACGACCATGGATTTGAATTC
>JABMMK010000086.1 GCA_013205605.1 Cytophagales bacterium
CTTTAATGATCTCAAACGCCTTACAAATCAATTCAACATCTTGTGCTTCTAAATTGGATGCCCCAGACAATTCCAATTGTGCGATTTCAGGAACTGGAATTTTAACAGGGAACTGAGCCAAGAAAGGCAATGATTCCTTAGTCGGAACTTTTTTATTGAATAAGGTTCTAAACAGGTTACTAATTTGGTTGTACTCCTCTGTAGACAATCTATTCCATTCAGGTTGGTAAAATAAGTCTTTAGATAGACTTAAGATATCCAACTGCTCTAATTGCCATAAAGTATTAGAGGCATTAGGTGAAGTAGCAGGCATTAGTGAATTAATATAAGTAGGAGTCACTTTTTGAATCTCCTCAGGAGCTTTAATATCAATTTCTAACTTCGTACTTGTTCCAGGATAAGTTTCTGGATAAGTGCTAGACGCAATTTTTAAGCTATTACCAGAACTAGGGGCATCTGGAATTGGTGCCTCTGTATTTCCAGTCTGAATATTTACATAGGTATCGCCGGCCCCATTTCCACCCAAGGCAGAAGCACTTGAAGCCAAATTGCCCAATCCTTTGGCTACTTTAGAAAGGGTAGCTTCCGTAGCCACTTCTTGTTTTTCTTCCACTTCTACAAATTTTATTGCCGAAACCCCAAAAACCACGGCTTCGATGGCTAAACCACCAGTAATTAATAAGTCTTGAGCAGGCCATTCCAATAATTTGGCAATTACACCAATTAAGATAACCACAGCAGCTCCGCTGTAAAACAGGTTAAAAATGTCTAATTTCTTTTTTTTCATAGAAGTAGGTTGTTGTATAACAGCCTACAATATCCAACCCTGAATATAGGTATCCAAAAAATGAGGGCAAATGGAGAAAATTCGATGTTACAAAATATGATTCATTGATAATCAATAATTTATAAAAATATTATTTTTATAAATTAGATTAAATGCAGAATGAAAAAGGTATAATTTCAGCAATTCGTTTGCCGAAAACAGTATAGAAACGACTAAGTAAAACTAGGAAATAACTTAACTAGGGCTAATCGAAGTCGTTAAAAGGTCGGATGGATTACCCCCATGAAACTTCTTAAAGGGCTTGTTTAAATGTTGCCTCGAATTAAAGCCAGCTAATTTGGCTAGCGCATCTATGGTATAATTTTGATATGCCTCGTCTTGAACAATTTCAAAAAAGTAATTGACCCTAAACTTATTGATTAAGTCGTTAAAACTAAGATCATATTCATCTTGTACAAATTGTGATAATGTCGCAGGCTTTACCTTAAGAACCCCCGAAAAATCCTCCAAAGAAGCCTCTGTTTTGGTATAATAGCGTTGCTCTTTAAAGTACAAATTAAATTGGATTTCGTCAATTTCAATGTCCACTTCTTGATTGAATTTATGACCAAGTGCAAGTTTTTTTGCTGACTTATTAATAAATGCAGGACGTTTTAAGACAAATAATAAAACACTAAACAACATAAAAATAGTTACGCAATTAATCAATAAAGGACGGTTATCCGATAAAGCAATCGCAATATTAGCAATAAGCATAAAAATCATTAACGCCACAATGTACCAAGTCCACGCTCTAATTTTGGTAAAATAAATATTATTCAGGTTGGTCTTATTATAGAATACATACCAAAAATATACCGTGTGAAAAGCTACAATAGAAATAATGAAAAAACGAAATAAATTCAATGCTGGCCTCATTTCTATATTTAAGTGGCTGTCAACTGATTTTACTAAGAAAAAATCTAATATAGCATTAGAGGGGATAAATTTATTATTCACTAGCATGAATAAAGTACTAAACCCAAGTAGAAATAATGAAAAACCTAATGTCCTATATTTATATTTTGGGAAGTAAAGTGTCGTAAGGATATTCAAAATAGAAAAAACAAAAAGAGACTTAAATACGGACACATAAAAAACATAGTCTTTTGCAAATAAGGCATTGATCAATCCAACCGCACCAATAGAGAAGGTTAACAACAAAAAGTAAAATTTGAGATCTGGTGCATTTTTAAATTTCACCAATAGGTCCACAAATACAATGAATGCAATAAAAGC
>JABMMK010000014.1 GCA_013205605.1 Cytophagales bacterium
CCAAAGTCCCGGTCCCATCATCTTTCAGCAATTGAGGAGCGGTGAAAACAACGAACCTTTTTGGTGTTATAAATTTAGAAGTATGCGCGTTAATTCGGATAGTGATAAGATACAGGCTACGAAGCATGATAAGCGGGTGACCAAATTTGGCCAATTTATTCGAAAGACGAGTTTGGATGAGTTGCCGCAATTTTTTAATGTGTTGATGGGACAAATGAGTGTGGTGGGACCTCGTCCTCACATGTTAAATCATACGAAGGAATACAATGCGATTACGGAAAACTTTATGGTGCGACACTTTGTGAAACCTGGCATTACGGGTCTTGCACAAATTAAGGGATTGCGTGGGGAAATCACGGATATGAAATACATCCAAGAGCGGATCAATATGGACATTGAGTACTTGGAAAATTGGAATTTAATTGCGGATATTAAAATATGCTTTTTGACGTTTTATTTTATTCTTAAGGGAGATGAGAATGCGTTTTAGTTGGTAGGGGACGGGTTTACCCCGTCCCGTGTTTGCGCCGTGTTAATAGACGGGTTTATCCCGTCCGGATAATGGTCATATTTAACATAAAAGCATCAGGAAATTGATGCTTTTATTAATTTAATGAATTTCTGAAAAATAGATAATTACGTTTTAACTAATACATACTTACCTATTACCTAATCCCTATTTTTACCACTTGTTTTATAATTAAAATTACTTACCTTTGGCGTAAGTAACGCGAGACAACACTATGATTATTTCATACGGGGACAAGGAAACTCAGAAAATTTGGCTAGGTGAAAGGGTTAAGAGGTTCTCGACAGAAATTCAGGAAACAGCTCGTAGAAAGCTTAGAATGCTAAACAGCTCACAAGACCTTAATGATTTGCAGATTCCACCTTCCAACAAACTTGAAAAGTTGAAAGGAAATTTAAAGGACTTTTATTCCATCCGGGTGAATGCGCAGTGGCGAATAATTTTTATTTGGAATAATGGCAATTCAGAAGAGGTTCAATTGATCGATTATCATTAAAAAATATGACATGGAAAAACTAAAAAACATTCATCCTGGGGAAATTTTAATGCAGGAATTTTTAATTCCTTTAGGAATTACTGCTTATCGATTATCTAAAGACTTAGGTATTCCGCAGACTCGCGTTTCGGAAATAGTTAAGGGGAATAGGCGCATTACGGCAGACACAGCATTGAGACTTTCCAAATACTTTGGAAACAATGCGAAATTTTGGCTCGGTCTTCAAGCCGACTTTGACATTGAAGAAGAAAATAATCAGAAGAAAGCTGAGTTAGACGCGATCAAACAGTACGATAGCAAAGCTGCTTGAAATTAGGTAAAAAGTAATAGGTAATAAAAAGCATCAAGAAATTGATGCTTTTTTTAGTTTAATGAATTCCTGAAAAATAGATAATTACGTTTTAACTAATACCTATTACCTGATTTTACCTATTCAATTTATTTTCCTACTTATTAGCTTAAATATATTGAAATGGCATTTCAGTTGGCGCAAATTTTGCGACAACTGAATTTAAGGCAATTGGAATTAGTTTTGAATCTTATAAAATAACATATCATATATTTTTAATTAATTATAAGTACAATTATAAAAAAGCCAACAAACTATATTTATTGTAGTTATAACTATAATAAATGGTATATTTGTAAAAGTTATAGATATAAGTTTAATAAATGAATAAGATAAAACTTCCTGAAAAGATATTAACTCGCACTCTCTATTTAGACCGATTGCGGCCTTTCATGAATTCAAACCTCATTAAGGTTTTTACAGGTCAGCGCAGGGTTGGAAAAAGTTATTTGTTGTATCAAATCATTCAGGAGGTTATAGAACAAAATCCAGAAGCGGTGATTCTTTACATCAACAAGGAAGATCTTGCTTTTTCGGCAATTAAAACAGCCGAAGATTTAAATCTTTATGTACAAAATAATAAATCAGATACTACCCAAAACTACCTTTTTATTGATGAAATTCAAGACATTGAAAACTTTGAGACTTCCTTGCGATCGCTCTTGCTTGATGAGACATTGGATATTTATTGCACAGGTAGTAATGCGAATTTATTGTCCGGAGACATTGCTGGCTATTTGAGTGGGCGCTATATAGAAATACAAGTATTTAGCCTTTCCTATATTGAATTTCTACTGTTCCAAGGATTAGAATCCAATGTCAAAAATTTAGATTTATACTTAAAATATGGAGGTCTTCCTTATTTAAAGCATTTAAAATTGGAAGATGAAATTGTTTTTGAATATTTAAAAAATATCTATAGTACCATTATTTACAAAGATATTATTCATCGATATTCGATCCGAAATATCCCGTTTCTAGAGCAGTTGGTTTTATTTCTAGCCTCTAACACTGGGAGTATTTTTTCTTCTAAAAAGATAAGTGATTTTTTGAAATCACAAGGGATAAATATAGCCCCCAATCAGGTGCAAATTTATATATCTTATCTTACTAATGCCTTTATCATTCGATCTGTAGCTCGATTTGATATCATCGGCAAACGCTTATTTGAAGTAGGAGAAAAATATTATTTCGAAAACTTAGGGATTCGAAATGCCCTTTGGGGATACCGATTAGAAGACCAAGGGAAGATTTTAGAAAATGCTGTTTACAATCATTTAGCTTATTGTGGATACAAAATTAGTATCGGTATGTTAGGAGCTAAGGAAATTGATTTCATCGCGGAGAAAAATGGTGAAAAAAAATACGTACAGGTGGCTCTTCGCATCTTAGAAGAATCCACGTATGAACGTGAGTTTGGAAACCTCTTGGCCATAAAAGATAATTATCCTAAAATAGTCATTACACTGGATGCTTTCTCAGGCAATACCGTGGCCGGTATTCAAATTGTTGACTTAGAAACCTTTTTGTTAACTCATTCTTGACATATTCGATCCTGTTTCAACTAATACTTTTTACCTCCTACCTAATTACTAATCTTCATTCCTTCAGCCACCGTCCATTTTTCAGCAAATGCATCCGCTTCCTGCTCTTTTTGGAGGTCTTTATTGGCATAATCTAGATTCTCCAAGAAAACTTCCTTTTTGCCATGTAGCAAAATATGGCCAGCCTCATGAAAGAATGTGAACCAAAAATGATCAATCTGTTGGTTAAAATCCGATACCTGGATGAATGGGGTATCATTTAACCAGCGTGTTGACCCGATTATGGGAGCATTATTGAGGCAAGGAACGTGAACAACTTTGACACCTGCTTCTAAACAAATAAGTTGCAATGGATTAAAGAAATCAGTTGGGTGATTTACCAGGATGGATTTCAATTCGGGCAATGCATCTTTAAACTTTTTTTCTGAATATTCTTTTGCCTCTAATTCCGCAGCCTGTAATTCACCTTTGCGAAGCCATGCAGAAACGGCATAAGACTGATTTGTTTGAGCCAGTGAAATACGGAAAGCAACTTTTAGTTGCTGATGGAAGTAATAATCTTCCCAAGCGGTATGATTTGCAAAGCCAAAGAAGGCCAGTATTTCCATTGTTTTTTCCTCGATGTTAGCGGATGGTGGCAACCATCCTTTTTTAATCATTTCGGCCAATGGAAATTTCTCTACCCAAGCCGCTGCTTCTTGAATGACTTTTTGCCTTTTCTTCCTTGACATATATTCATCGTAGCCTTGTTGTAGATTCATCCACAATTTTGCAGGAATCTTCGTCACATATTCAAACTGCACTGCCATATCGGACGTTATAGAGCTTTTGCCTTTGACAATAGCGATGATCGTTTTTTCAGGCTTTCCAGTTCGGAGGGCAAACTCTTTGGGCCCCATTTTCATTTCTTCCAGTTTCTCAGCCAGAGTTTCGCCTGGGTGTGGAACTGATTGAGGAAAATATTGATTTTGCGTGGCCATGATTATTTTTCTTTATGGTAGTTGACAACTTCGACAATTTCTATTCCTGTGATTTCCAACCAAACATATTGGCCGTGGTCATTGGCAGGGATGGGCATTTCTTGTGGAGCAAAAACCAATCGAAAAGGTTGATCCAAATCACAGGCCCATTGGCCTTTCCGGTTGCCAATTAGCTCATGAAAATTGCCAGGTTTCTCACGTCTTCTAGGGTAGTAGCAAAACGTAGCTGCGTCAACCTTTTTTTGATTTTATCTGCTCGTAATTTACCAAACTCCTTGACCAAATTGCGGTCATTGTTTGCCAATCTCTCGAATTTATTCGATGTAAATATTATATCCACTACAAAGTTAATTTTATTTTAAATAACACCAAGTGTAAGTTAAATTTATTTTAATTCGCCAATCAAAATTATGAATTTGATTCATTGTATGGATTCTTTAATAATTAGCAATTGATTCCATATTGAGTCCTTAACCTATTTTTGGTTGGCGTAATATTTTCATTATTCCAACATTAATTGAAATAGGAAAACATAAAACTGCTCTTTACCTAAAAAAAACCAATTACCTGATATTTGGATAGAGGTCAACCCGCCCGATACTATTAATTTTTGGACGGGATAATCGTGTGAAGGGGTAAACCCTTCCCATACTAACTGAAAAACAATGTTATAATTTGAATAACACAATTAATCGTGGGCGCGCATTTAAATTTGTGTCAACAATATTAGAGAATTTTTTAATTTATAAAATTTACCGTCATGATGATTTATTTCATTTCAGGTGTGATTGCAGGAGTCTCGGCGAGTTCTTATTTAATAGGTAAAGAACTTTTTGCGTACTACAAAAAAAATACGCTTCAAGAAAAACAATTGATGAGATTACGCAAGTTGAATCATCAGTTGTCAACCAAAAATGCATTATCAAATAATACAGCAAACACTTATGTTTTTGAAAGCAATTAGATTCTGGTACAATAATTTATTTTTAAATAATAAATTCTCCGAATTTGCCTTTTTGGGTAATTTGTCGCAGTACCATTTGACCGACATTCAAAATCTATTAAGTGCAATTTGGAAAGAGGAAAGATTGGTATTTGAAAAATATCAAATTGTTACTTGGTCAAATAAGAATTCCTCTTACAGCATTTACTATACCCTAAGTGGAAAGTTTATTCAAATCAAA
>JABMMK010000087.1 GCA_013205605.1 Cytophagales bacterium
ATGCAATTGATTCGGGCTATACTTGATCGCATTATCCAATAAATTATGAATCACATTGGAAATATGTACCTCATCTATGGCCAAAAGGGAGGGTTGAGCTTCCAAATTTAAGGTCAAAATTCCCTGATTAGCATGAATAATAGGATTGATGTTATCTGCCACATGTTGAATTAGCGTATGAATATCAATGTCCTTTTTCCTTAAAACAATTTCCTCCTTCTCCATTTGAGCGGTCTGCAAAACGCGCTCTACTTGATTCCCTAATCGAATATTTTCTTCTTTAATAATGCCTAAATAACGTAGAATCGTTTCATTTTTAGCCACTGCACTTTCCTCTTGAATTAATTGGGTCGCGAGAGAGATCGTGGAAATAGGCGTCTTAAACTCATGAGTCATGTTGTTGATAAAATCATTCTTCACTTCAGCTAATTTCTTCTGCTTCAAAATGGTATTAACAGCGATGTAAAAACAACCGATCATGATCATTAATAAAAGTGCTGAACCCATAAAACTAAATCCCATGGTCTGCCAAATAAACTCCTGCTGGCCTGGAAAATAAACCTGCAACAACTGGTTTGAATTTTTTAAATCGTTAGGAAAAAGGGGAGTAAAAAACGTCGCAGATTGAATGTCTGGATTTTTCAAAGTGGGAGAAGAGGCATACACGTAAGAACTCTTTTTTTGATTGCCACCAATCCCAAAAACGTATTTTAAATGAATATCTTTTGCTTTCAACTCGCGAGTCAATAAGCTATCGATGTACTTAGGAGCCACCCGCTGCTCAATAGGGCGTTCTTTAAAAAGGAAATCAGCAAAGACCTCTTTGGCCATTTCGGTCTTCTGAAGGACTTTTTGTAATGCCCGCTTTTCATCTTCAACTTTTTTTGACGCAATATTAGTTTGTTTTTTCAGGTCGGAATAAACCTTTTCAGTGGCTATTTTATTTTCAAGCTGCCTTCTGTTTAATCGGTTCGAATTTCTATTCTTATTCGAGCGATTAAATTCTTTCAAAGGTCTTTGTCTGGGGCCACCAAAAATTTCATTTAATTGTTGCTCCTCCCTTAGCCTACGATTGAGTTCGTTTTGCCCACCATTGACCTGATATTCTTCCATTATTTCGGCAATTTGGCCATTGGGTAAAACAAAAGACTTGCGCACATAGACAATATCGTTAGGGATTTCTAATTGAAATTGCCTTTGCAATTCACGATTCAATAAATGATCTGGAGAGAAATTTTCTGCTAATTGATCCGCATTTAATCCTTCAGCAAGGTCTTTTTTAGGTGTTTTAACTTTCTTCTTAGCTTTCAATTCTTTAGCCATGGAAGCTAATTTATCTTGTTGGCCTTGTAAATCTCTTTGCTTTTGAGCTAAAATAATCAATTCCTGCTTTTCCAGTTTACGAACCACTTGTTCTAAAGCACCTCGAACATCTGAAGAAAATTGTTCCTTCTTTGTTTCCATCATAAAGCCGAGCCAATAGGCCTGAAAGGCAACTAAGCCAAGCAGGGCAAAGGACATAAGACTAATAATCAGTCTGATTTTTTTCTGTGTCATCGTATTAAAGAACTCACAAATTTAAAACTTTAAAGTGATGAAAAATAAGTTGGCGGCCAACTTAACATTTCTTAACATTTTTGAACAAAAAGGATTGTGTAAGTTTGCACCACACCAAAGTCAAAAAATCATGAAAAACTTATTGTTAACCTCACTATTAACTTTACTAGGCATCGGTTCAATTGCGCAGGAAACGAAAAAAGAAGCTACGATAAAAATTGTAGTTCTTGAAAATGGAAAAGAAAAAGTTATTGAAAGAAAATATTCCGACATCCAAAAGGCGGACGCTGAGATTAAAAAATTATCTGATTCATTAGACCTGAAAATGTCAGTCGGTGGCAAGAAGAATAAAATTGTTCGAATAGAAGTCAATAAAAATGATCGCCGCGGTGGTGGACCCCAACTGGAGGCCCGAGAGGGAAAAGAACTGATGTTCCGAGAGGGAAAAGAGTTAAATATCATTACAGAAGATTTCAAAGGTGATTTGGGACCCGGTGGTCCTGGAAAGGGAAGAATGATTATCCGCAGAATGAACAAAGGCGGAAATCCTGCTGACGTTTTAATTTTTAGAGACAATGATTCCGTCAACCTTCAAAGGGGTCCAAGAAGAAATTTCGAAATGCAAGGTCCTCCCCCATTTGGCAAAATTATGGGAGGACGAAAAATAATGAGGGGTGCGATGGCACATCGAAGAATGGAAGGCAGAAATAAAATGGGTTTTGAGCATCAAAAAAATGGCTCAAAAACGATTCATGGTTTAATTTCTTATCCAAATAAACCCTTCAACGGAAAATTAAATGTTCGCTTTAAAGCGCCTGAAAAGGGAAATGTAACCATTTCTGTGACTGATGTGAATGGCAAGGAAATTGCTTCTGAACAAATAAAGGACTTTTCTGGTTTATACCTTGGACAGATTGATGTAAAGAAATCCGGTGCTGGCGTATATTTTGTCCGAGTGACTCAATCTAACGATGGAGCGGTACGCAGAATTCAAGTAGATTAATATTCAATTCGCCTAATTTTGAAAATTAAACGTCGGGAAAACCCCGACGTTTTTTTATTTAATAGGTACCCACAAAATAGCATCGGCAGGAACTAATCCATTGGCTCCTTTTGTATATAAAACAACCTCCGGTTTCACTTGAGACTTGAAATTAAAGTTGCCCAGCAAAACCCATTCTCCTTTTAAATTACTTTTAGAACCATCCAATTTTATTTGGATCGCAGATTTTTTAGATCCTTGCTTGATATCCCAATTGAAAATGGTGCTGTTATTCTCCAAGTTTGGCAAATAAAAATAGAGTGAATAATTGCCTTTTAAAGGGTTCGGCGATTTGAAAGTGGCTTTAGTATTTTGATCGGCCGTTGGGCTTGCCAACAATAATGAAGAGCCATAACAACCTTTTTTATTCATTTCTTTGGTCCAGTTTCCAACGGTCTTTACTTGGGAAATTTGAGCGTCATCAATTAAAATCTCAGGTTTGCTTCTGTCCAATAATGGATTTGAGGTTAAAATTTGTTGGACATTGCTTATGTCAACTTGTTGGATCGCTACCTGGTTGTTAATCGCAGACACGGCAGCGACACCCGCCGTTTGACCTA
>JABMMK010000088.1 GCA_013205605.1 Cytophagales bacterium
GAGAAAATTGCTGCTTGGATGGTAGGGATTGACTATTCTCAAACCGATTGGTCAAAAGTGGATAATAATTTAGGAAGATCTACGAAGCAACTTCCTGTGAGTACAAAATGGTCGATTGGTGGAGAATTTACACCTGATTTTACGTCTGTTTCCAATTATTTTAAGCGGACGACCTATCGTGTTGGTTTTTCATATACCAAAACTCCTTACGATTTTTCTTCCAATGGCAATTATGCCATCGACAAAAATTTGAGTTTTGGAATTGCATTTCCATTGAGAAACTTGTCGTATTTCAACCTAGCCTACCAAGTAGGCAAGCGTGGAGTTTTAGCTGACAATGGAATGGAGGAGCAATACCATCGCATTACCATCGGCCTAACCTTGAGTGACCTTTGGTTCCAGAAGCAAAAAATCAATTAATATCCTTGCTGATGCGCAATTCGAGAAACCTCTTTTTGCTGCTCCTGTTTTTTATAGTCTTGGCTTGCCATGAACGCGAAGTAAAAAGCTCCGCTAATTACAAAGGACCCAAATCCCAATTGACTGGTATAGACATGGTTTATTCTGACTCTGCGCGCTCAGTTTTGCGCATGGTATCAGAAATACAAATCACCACTGATGCGGAGGATCGAATTTATCCAAAGGAAATGAAGCTTTGGTTTTATGATAAATTGGGAAACATTACCTCGCAAATCAGAGGAGACTCAGCTCATTTTTTCCGACAAACCAACTCATACAAATTAATGGGCCATGTCGAAATCTTTAATATTCAAAAAGGAGAAACGTTAAAAACGGAAGAGTTTACTTGGCTACCTGACCAAAAAAGAGTTTTTACCGAAAAACCCGTTTCCATCCATACAAAAAAGGAAATTGTTCACGGGGTGGGCTTAGATGCCGCTCAAGACTTTTCCACGTACTCGTTAAGAAGAGTCACTAATTCAGTTTTGACCGTAGACGGTCTTCCGACTCAATAGATTTTAATTCAAGCTCTTTTTAATGAGCGATTTTTGAAGACTAGTAACTTAAGGACAATTTTTTAACGCATACCGCGCGCTATCCAAACTGAATATCGTTTTATTGGGCGACCATTTTTCCCTCATGTAGGTCATGAGTTCAGCGATATCTAAGGCTTGCAGTTTTGGATTAGCCGGCATATAGGCATTATATGGTTTTCCATTAACCCGTATAGAATCCTTTTGGCCATGTTTAATAATGCAGGCTAATTCACTCATTTTTACGCGTTGCCATAAATCAGTTTTAGCTAATGGGGGGTATAAATCTTTTAACCCTGACCCATCCACTTGATGGCAATTGGCACAATTTGTTTGATACAAATTCATGCCTTCTACTACGTATTGTTGGCGCGTAATCTCCTCCCTGCTTTCACAGG
The DNA here is from genome assembly GCA_013205605.1 of Cytophagales bacterium. Classification (GTDB taxonomy): domain Bacteria; phylum Bacteroidota; class Bacteroidia; order Cytophagales; family Spirosomataceae; genus Aquirufa. The sequence goes on from JABMMK010000088.1 coordinate 1,391, forward strand.
AAATTCCTACTATCATCAGACCCAAAATGGCTAATTTATTGATCATATTAATTTTTTTGTTTACTCTTTTAACAACAAGGTCATATCCTCGATTAAATGCTTGACATCCTCCTCTTTAGTCCCATCATAAATGCCACGTATGTGTCTGTTTTGATCCACTAAAATGAATGCTCCGCTATGAACAAAACCGCCCACTTCATTGGCATCTTCCTGGGCTGTAACCATATAGCTTTTTTCTCCTAAACGGTAAATGTCTGATTTTTTCCCTGTGACTAAATTCCAACGCGGACTCTTGATGTTTAGTTTTTTAGCGTATTCTTTTAGCACTCTTACTCCGTCATATTCGGGGTCAATGGTGTGCGACAAAATTCTAACTCGATCATCCTCTGCAAATTTGTCATAAATACGAAGCAATTGCGTTTTCATTGTTGGGCAAATGGTAGGGCAAGTAGTAAAGAAGAAATCGGCCACATAGATTTTTCCAGCCATATCTTTTTGGCTTACCCACAGAGAGTCTTGATTTAGGAATTTAAAATCTGGGATTTTATGATAAAGTGTATCACCCTGTTTTCCAACCTCCTTAGGCCCTAAAAAAGGAAGTTTTTTTTCCTGTTGGCACCCTAAAACCACTAAAAATACAAAGACAATTTTACTTAATGGTATACGTTTTTGCTGCATGTACACTGGAGTCAGTTGATTTCTCTAAATTCTTAAGCGCCTCTAATTGCTTTTTTAAATAGCCGATTTTATTTGACATATCCATTTTATCTAAGCTATCCAGAGAAAAATGATGCATCCAATCCATCATGGATTCATCGGCTTTATTTAATGATGCGATAATTTTGTGGACATTAATGGAATCCTTACCGGTTGATAAACTATCTAATCTCCTTTTTAGTTTTAAAACATCTTCTGTTTTACCCATTAATTGATCATGTAATTGCATCACTTGATCATTTAGTTCTTGGCTTACCTTTTCCTCTGCTTGATTGCAGGAGCTAAGGATTAGTAGGATCAACAAAAAACTCATGAATTTTTGTGCCATATTATTTTTGATTTTCTACAATTAACTTACGGACATTCTCTTTTAGATCCATGTATCCTTTTTGTCCACCAATCATTTTGGCGATTTCTTCTACACGTTCTTCGCCAACCAGCTTTTTTAGTGCTGAAATTGTTTTTTCGCCGCTATGATTTTTATATACAAACCAATGGTTTTGACCCGCGGCGGCTATTTGTGGAAGATGAGTTATAGCAATAATTTGATGTCCTTGGCTCATTTGCGTCAGCATAGCCCCCATTTGGATGGCAATTTCTCCAGAAACACCCGTGTCGATTTCATCCAAAAGTAAGGTAGGCATCGCTCTTTTTTTAGCGATTAAATGTTTGATGGATAACATCAGTCGGCTCATCTCACCGCCGGATACAATTTGTTTAAACGGTTTAGGTGCTAGGCCTTTATTGGCCGAAAAGAGCAATTGGATTTTGTCAATTCCCTGCGCATAGACCTCTTTCTTATTTATTTCCCAATCCAGGTTGGCATTCGGAATGCCCAGCGATTGCAATGATTTTGTTAGTTGGGCCGCGATGGAACTCAAAACCTCCATTCTGGAATGACTTACCTTTTCTGCTGCTGCTTGGCAGGTTATTTGAAGTCCCTTATATCGATTGTCTGCGTTTTCTAATTCTAAATCTATGTTTTCAAAAGATGAAATCTGCTCATCAAAGGTATCTCTTACTTGGATTAAATTTTCCATGTTATTGACATGATGCTTTTGCATCAAGCGATTTAATACATCTAATCTTTTCTGTTTTTCGATGAGGGCGATGGGATCCGAAATAAAATTTTCTGCTTCATATTCAATTTCGGAGGCAAGATCTTTCAATTCAATCCAAATCGATTCTAAGCGTTTTCTCCAAACCTCAAAATCATCTCCATACTTGCTCAAAGATTGTGCTTGCTGTAAGGCCAATTGTAATTGCTGGATCGTAGACAAGTCAGAAATACTGACCAAATTCCCCAAATTGGCTAATTTCTCTCGAATCTGTTCCGCATTTTCTAGCTTATCTAAACTGGATTTTAGGGCATCAAATTCTCCTAATTGGAGATTGGCCTTATCTAATTCTTCCCATTGAAATTTTAAAAAATCTAAGCCCTGTGATCCCTGAGAAGCTTGTTTCTCGAGCATCAAGAATTCCATTTTGGCCAATTGCATCTTGTCAAAATCAGCTTTAAATACACTTTTTAAAGATTGATTTTGGGCAAAACTATCGATGATATCTAAGGTGAAATCTGGATTCGACATCCAGCCGTGGTCTTGTTGGGAATGAATGTCAACGAGTTCAATCCCTATTTTTCTCAGTGATTCTAAATTGACCGGCGTATCGTTGATGAAAGACCTTGATTTACCCTGAGGGTTTATTTCTCTGCGGATCAAACACGGATCCTCAAAATCAATTTCTTCCTCGATGAAAATTTCCTTTATTTGTTGATGTAAGTCCAAGTGAAAAGTACCTTCAATCACACATTTTTTTTCAGCATCAAATAAGGTCTTTGTGTCGGCCCTTTGGCCTAGTAACAAACTAATCGCCCCTAATAAAATGGATTTACCAGCCCCCGTTTCTCCCGTTATTACGCTAAGACCGCTCCCTAGATCAAGATCTATGGAGTCAATGAGTGCATAATTTTGAATGTGGAGGTGTTTGAGCATTCTTTTTTAAATCAGACTAAATTTACACAAATATACTATATCAAATTTTTCTTCCTTTGATTGAAAAGGTTTTTGATAAATTTTATCAATAATTTGTACCTTTGAGAAAATTTTTTCGCCTTAGTTTATATAACCCACATCACATGAGTGTTTTAGTTAATAAGAATTCAAAAATTATTGTCCAAGGATTTACAGGTACAGAAGGTACGTTCCATGCAGAGCAAATGATTGCCTACGGCACTCAGGTTGTTGGCGGTGTTACTCCAGGAAAAGGGGGAGCAATGCACTTAGATCGTCCTATTTTCAATACAGTTGCGGAGGCAGTTACTCAAACCGGTGCTGATACGTCCATTATTTTTGTTCCGCCTGCATTTGCTGCGGATGCGATTATGGAAGCGGCTGATGCGGGGATAAAAGTGATTATTTGTATTACAGAAGGTATTCCGACCAAAGATATGATTGTGGCTAAGGAGTATATTAGTAACAAAGATTGCCGTTTGATTGGGCCAAATTGTCCTGGTGTAATGACGGCTGGAGAGTGTAAAGTAGGTATTATGCCTGCCTTTATTTTCCAAAAAGGTAAGATTGGTATCGTATCTAAATCAGGTACATTAACATATGAGGCGGTAGATCAGTTGACAAAGGCGGGTTTAGGTCAAACAACGGCCATTGGAATTGGTGGAGATCCGATCATTGGAACTACAACCAAAGAAGCGGTTGAGTTATTGATGAACGATCCAGAAACGGAAGGCATTGTGATGATTGGAGAAATTGGCGGGGGTATGGAAGCGGAAGCAGCTCAATGGATAAAAGCAGATGGCAATCGCAAGCCGGTTGTTGGCTTTATTGCGGGTCAAACAGCACCAAAAGGCCGTAGAATGGGTCATGCAGGTGCCATTATTGGCGGTGCGGATGATACGGCTGAAGCTAAAATGAAAATCATGACGGAATGTGGAATTCATGTGGTGTATTCTCCAGCTGATATTGGCGAAACAATGATCAAGGCAATGGCCGCGAAATAAATTTCATTAAAGGATGACTCCTTTTTTATTAAAAAGATCTGTTAGACAGTTGGTATGTAAACAATTGTTTAGCAGATTTTTTTTATTTTTTCTTTTTGCAACGCTTGCATTTTCCTCCAAGGCTGAATGGCAAACGATCCATTCGTTTGAGAAAGAATGGTTGGTATTCCAACCGAGTTGGAAAGCTTTTCTGCCTTATATCTCCTCGAAGCACTTTAATTACAAATCCAAATCCTTGCTGATCAAGCCCACTGATTTCCCAAAGGGCCATTTGAAAATTGACGCATTGGAGAACTATACCTTATTTATTAATGGAGTATTTAGTCGCAAAATATCACAAGGGGCTTTGGTTCGGATGAATTTGGACAGCCTTGGTTTAAAGCAGCCCTTAGCCGACCGAATGGTTTTAACATTTTATGGAGATAAATTAAATGGACTTTCCCAGCAAGTTTTTATTGAACAGAATGTAGAAAATGGGAAGATGTCCTTGTTAAATACCTTTGAGATGAAGATTCGTGAGGGCTCAGGCATTAATAATTTCTTTGCCTTAGCTATGTTAAGTTTATTAAGTCTTCTTGGTTTTTTATATTCATTTTTTCCCAAGTATTTTCAATCATATTTCAGGTATTCCGATTGGTTAAGTTGGGAAATCAAGGATGTCAAC
>JABMMK010000089.1 GCA_013205605.1 Cytophagales bacterium
ATTCCAAAGGTTTGCTGAGCCCAAGCAAAAATAAAGCCAAAGATCATCCCTAAGATTGCCCCAGAAAAGCAGATCAAAAATCCTACCCACATAATGGTTTTAAATAATTGGGAACGAGAAATACCCATCGCCAATAAAGTCCGTAGATCTTTTCTTTTCTCGATAACTAATAAAGAAAGGGAATAAAAAAGCGTAAAGGAGGCAATTCCCATCACAAAGGCCATGATTAAAAACACAAAAAGCTTTTCTATTTTAATGGCCTTCAACAACATCGCATGCTGCTCATCTCGGGTCTGAATGGAAAAATAATTTCCTAAGATTTCCTTAATTTGCTGTTGGACTCTTTTTTCATCCACCCCACTGGCCAGCATAATTTCATAGCCAGATAATTTATCTTCTGCTCCCACCAAATCATTCATCCAATCTAGTGGAACGATGACCGCTTGATTATCGAAAGTTTGTTCCACCTCAATTACCCCAGCAGGATAAAAGATATTGCTGCGAATAGCTTCCTCATTGATCGAGAATTTTCGTAGAGATTGGTGGTTTGGATACCAAGCTTCAACGGGTTCAACCACATTTTCAAAACTCATTCCCATATTTAAAAAAACGCCAATACCCACTAAAGCAAATGATTGCCCATCACTTTTTAGAAAATAATCACCCTCAACCACTTGTTTTTTCAGCCGATTGGCGCTTAAGAATGAATCATCTACGCCCTTAAAACTAGCCACAACTTGTTTATTTCCAAAACGAAGCAAAGCTTGATCTTCTAAAACAGGATTGATAAATGTAATCCCAGACAAAGCCTTTATTTGATTTAATTTTTCCTGCGGGATGATGAATCGTGGCGAGTTTTTATCAATGATTTTTAAATCCGGATCAAAAGTTTGAAATAAACCTTTTTGGAAATCCTCTAATCCATTAAAGACCGATAAAATTAATATCAATGCCATCACTTCCACCCCCACTCCTACCATAGAGATTCTGGATATTAAGGTAATAAAACGAGCCTTAACAGAGGAACCGAAATAGCGTTTAGCGATGAAGAGCGGGAAGTTCAATGAATTATTATGTTATTAATCTATATAATTTGAATCTATTTCATCAGAAGCGGGAGGTATGACCAAACCATCAAAAAGCGCTTCGATTTTAGCCGCATAAGCAGCCGTATCGTCAAGAAAAAAAGCCAAATTAGGGATGATCCTAACCTGCTTTCTAATTCGATTGGCCAAAGCATTACGAATTGCCTTGTTCTTGAATTCCAACTCTTTCATGATTTCGTTGGGTTGTTCGACCAACAAAAAACTGAGATAACACCTAGCCAGTGACAAATCTGGACTGATTTTAACGTCCGTAATGGTCACCATAGCTCCCCCAAAAACTTCCTTAAATTCTTTTTGAAAAATTTCACTCAAATCCTTCTGAATTTGCCTACCAAACTTTTGTTGACGTTTACTTTCCATAATTGCTCCTATTCTTTTCTTCTCAAAATTCTCACAAATTTCACCATAATAATTGGAATCACCGTAATTTAGTCTTTTCAAAAAAAAATATGTTTCAAATTCTTCGTTCAAGCTCTATTTTTGTTATAATCCTCTTGATCATCCTATGGCTATTAACGACGATTATCCTAAGCCAATTTAATTTACAGCCTTATACATGGGAATTTAAAAATTTCCTCATTGGCCAAAATTTAAATCAAGGATATCGAATTTATAAAGATGTAAGGGAAAATATTGGGCCTTTGTCGGCCAACTTCTACCAATTAATCGACTTTTTGAATATCCCAATGACTTGGAACGCTTATATAGCCACAGGAATTATTATCCTGCAAGCCATTGTATTCCAACGAACGATCTCAAGGTATTCATTACTTCCCAATTTAGGCAACATACCCTTTTTTATTTATAGCTTATTTTTTCATTTTTCCATGGAATTCTTAGCGCCGAATGGCTCTATGTTAGGGTTAACATTTTTGCTTTTAGCCTGGAATGAAATATTAGCCCAACAAAGTACCCTAAAAGTGAATGACCGCGTTTTTTTAATAGGACTCTATATTGGAATTGCAAGTGTATTTTTCCTGAGCTATGCCTTGTTTTTATTTTGGGCCATACTAAGCCTACTTTTTTACTCCAGTATTAATGTCAGACAAATCATTTTATTGATTGTCGGTTTTTCTTTGTTCTTCATTTTCACTGGCTTAATTTTTTCATATCGAGATAATTTTCAAGCATTTATTGACGTATATCAAAATTCTGCTTTCATTGTATATATTCCGACAACCACTCAGATTAAACAAATACTATTGGCCTATATTCCAGCCATGATTTTAGGAATTTGGGGCTTTGTAAAAGTCATAAATAGTACAAAAATCAACTCTAATGCTCAAAAAGCCCAACAAACCAATTTGATGTGGCTATTAACCAGTGTTGTGATCATCTTTTTCATCCCCACCGTCGAAAGAATAAATCTTGTATTCTTAATGCCTTCACTCATCTATTTTACATTAAACCTATTTTATTTATTTAAATCCTATTGGCAGAAAGAAATGTTAATCATCTTTATATTCATTGCGATGATTTTTAGCCTGTCAAATGAGTGGAATGAAGTGGGCCAACAACGAATATTGACACAAAAACTACAGATTAGAAACGAAAAGTTGATGATCTTAGGTCCGCAAATAGAGGAGTATCAAAACAATGAAATGACTGGCCCATTTGTGAATTGGGAACTCTCGAAATCCCTTTTCACCAACCTAAATCAATACAAAACAATCATTATGATGCATGATTATTTTGCCAAAGACATGCCTTCGTACATTTATGACCCAGAAAATAACTTTAAGAAATTAGGGTACTACCTACCTGAATTAACAAATCAATACGCATTGATTGACACGCACTTGTACAAAAAAATTAACAACAGGTAATTTTATCTACTCGATTTTGGTGTCTACCACCTTCAAAGGATGTATCAATAAATGTTTTAAGGCACATTTTAGCTTCCTCTAAACTAATAAAGCGCACAGGTAAGCAAAGTACATTCGCATCATTATGAAGCCTAACTAGTTGGGCCACCTCAGAATTCCATGCTAAGCCAGCTCTAATTCCTTGATGTTTATTGGCCGTTATGGCCACACCGTTAGCACTCCCACACAATAACAAGCCAAAATTATGTTCTCCTTTTTCAACTGACTCTGCCACTGGATGAGCAAAATCAGGATAATCTACAGAATCAGCAGAATAAGTTCCAAAATCCTGAACCTTGATATTTAAGCTTTTCAAATAATCAATTAACTGATCTTTATAATCAAAACCTGCATGATCACCGCCCACCGCAAAACTTATTTGAGAATCCATCTTAGTATTTGTTAATTTATGCAAATGTACAGGGATATTATTTACATTTATAGACAAAACAATTAAATTATGACTGATAATCAGTGGCAAGAAGAAGAGGAGAAAATAAAAAAAGCGTTTGACGATAAAACGTGGTCCCAAATTAAATCGGAAGAATCCTGGAGAATATTTAAAATCATGAGTGAATTTGTCGAAGGGATAGATAAATTATCTAAAATTGGCCCCTGTGTTTCCATTTTCGGGTCAGCTCGAACGAAACCCGAGGATAAATATTTCCAAATAGCCGAAAAAATAGCAGCTAAATTAGTCCGACATGGCTATGGGGTGATAACGGGCGGTGGCCCCGGAATTATGGAAGCAGGAAATAAAGGTGCCAAATCAGAAAATGGACGCTCCGTAGGTTTAAACATCGAATTACCATTTGAACAAACTCCTAATCCTTATATTGACTCAGATAAAAATATCAATTTTGATTTCTTTTTTGTTCGGAAAGTGATGTTTGTCAAGTACTCCCAAGGATTTATTATTATGCCTGGGGGATTTGGAACGCTGGACGAAATGTTTGAATCTCTTACGCTAATCCAAACGCATAAAATCGGTAGATTTCCAGTGGTCTTAGTGGGAACTGAATATTGGAAAGGATTATTAGATTGGATAAAGTCCACCATGATTCCGAATGGGAACATCCATGAAAATGATCTCGAATTATTTGCAATGGTCGATACACCTACCGAAGCAGTCCGAGTGATTGACGATTTTTACGCTAAATATCTCTTGAAGCCTAACTTCTAATTCTTATTAAAAAAGGCTTTCAATTCGTTCAGAGGTAACGCGTTAAGAGTGAGTGCTTTTAGGAGACCGCCTTTGCGACCAACCTTAACGCCATATTTCATATCTTTTAATCCTTCGATTTTATGGGCATCGGGGTTAATCGACACAAATACTCCCTTATCCATCGCAGCATACATATGGCGCCAATCTAAATCGAGTCGGTATGGACTGGCATTCAACTCAATACTGACCCCATTAGCGAGACAAGCATCTAAAATTTTATCCGTATTCAAAGGATAACCAGGCCTTGAAAGCAATAGTCTGCCAGTTGGGTGACCTAAAATAGACGTATGTGGATTCTCGATGGCACGAATTAATCGAGCCATCGCTTTATCCAAATCCATGGTTAAGTTGGCATGCACCGAAGCCACCACATAATCAAATCGGGATAAAATGTGATCATTATAATCGAGTGATCCATCCGGCAAAATATCGGCTTCGATTCCTTTCAATATGGTAAAATCAGACCACAATAAATTGAGGCGATCAATTTCCTCATGTTGACGAATAACATCTTCTTCCTTCAAGCCACCGGCATAAGCCGCATATTGAGAATGATCCGCTATTCCAAAATAATACAATCCCAAGCTCCGACAAGCCTCAGCCATTTCTTGGAGTGTATTTTTCCCATCTGAATAAACGGAATGGTTATGCAGGCAGCCTTGTAAATCCTGATCCTTGATCAAATCCGAGTTGGTATGTTGACCTGCCCATTCAAACTCTAGCAATCCCTCACGCATTTCGGGTACAATAAATGGCAGGTTCTTTTCTTGGTAAATAGACTCCTCCGAAAATAAGGTTTTGCCCTGAAATTGATGGTAAAAATAAATATATTCCAAATGATTTTCGTGAGCGCTATGTTGAAATAAGGCTGATATAAATTCGGATTTATCAACCAAATGAATTTCAATCGGGATTAAATGATCCTCAAAAAAACCACGCCAAGTAAAGGGGGAAGAGGCTTGAAGGTCCTCTGAAAAACCATTAATTTCAGTTATCTGGCTTTGACTTCCAAAAATATCATCCGTTTCAACAACAAAAACTAAGGAAGTAATGATTTCACAATTACGCCTTAATTCACCGGAAATGGCAATTTTGTCAAATGACAAATTCAACATGGCCAGTATTTGATCACTTAAAAATATCGCTTTATCTAACCTGAGTTTTTTTCTATTTTCTTGAATATAAATGATTTGAGACTGAATAGAAGATTGTATGGCTGAGCCAAAACCCTTCAATTTTTCTACTTGGCCGTTTTGACATGCGTTATTCAAGTCTTCGAAATTTGACACATTCAGTTCCTGCCAAATAGTTCGTACTTTTTTAGCTCCTAAACCCTTAATTTTCAAAAGATCTAATAAGCCGGGAGGCGTTTGTTCGACTACCTCCTCGAGTTCCTTACAAGTACCTGTTTGTGCCAGTTCATAAATCAATTGGACGATCACTTTTCCCACACCAGGAATTAATAGTAATTCGTCGGTAGTAAGTTGATTTATTAAACCTGGAAACTTATCTAATCCACGGACAGCAAAAGAAAGATTTTTGGCTTTAAACTCATTCACGCCATGAACGTCCCAAAGCTTGACTAACAACTCCAACGCATCAACTAACTCATCATTTTCCATGTGCAAATATATCATCCTCAAAGGATAAATTTATAATTATGTTGTAAGTTATTCATTCAAGCGTGGGCAAAATTGTTGATTAATAAATTACTCATTGGCCTAAATGTGAGCATATTATCAAATGAAAATGGTAAATTTCCAATAATAAAAATTGTAATTAAGGAAAGAATTAAAAAAATCTTTCTTTTTGAAAATTAAATCAAAAATAAAATTTTAAATTATTTAAATAATCAAGCAATTTATAATTTTCAAGCCTATGAATTTCACATTTGACAATTACAATACAGAGGGCTTTTTTGACGAAATGTTTACATCAGACGGGCAAATAAGGTCAGGATATACATTTTTTAAAGACCGCGTGGAACAGCTTACTAAGGAAGAATTCATGAGGCGACAAATTTCCGCAGAGCGAGCATTAATGGCTATGGGAATTACGTTCAATGTCTATTCAGAGAATGAGGGAACCGAGCGTATCATGCCAGTGGATATAATCCCAAGAATTGTCAGCGCTAAGGAATGGGAAAAAATGGAAAAGGGGTTAATTCAGCGAATTACGGCTTTGAATTTGTTTTTGGCGGACATCTATTCAGATCAAAAAATCATCAAAGATGGCATCATTCCCAAGGAGGTCATTTACTCATCAAAAAACTTTTTAGAGCCATGCATGGGCATTAAACCTCCTAAAAACATTTGGATCCACATCACAGGAACGGATTTAATTAGGGGTAATGATGGTGAATATATGGTTTTAGAGGATAATTTAAGATGTCCTTCCGGTGTTTCCTACATGATGGAAAACCGTGAGTTATTAAAGCAAACGTTTCCTGAGGTCGTAGCAAAAACACAAATCAGACCCATTGCTGATTATCCGCATAAGCTATTACAAATGTTGCGATTTATTAGCGACAGGCCCGAACCTACTGTGGTCGTGCTGACACCCGGAATTTATAATTCAGCTTATTTTGAGCATTCCTATTTGGCCCAACAAATGGGTGTGGAGTTGGTTGACGCGCGTGATTTAGTCGTACACGAAGGTTACGTAAAAATGCGAACTACGAAAGGTTTCAAAATAGTAGATGTCATTTACAGACGAATTGATGATACATTTCTGGACCCTAAAACCTTTAATCCGGATTCGTTAATTGGAATTCCAGGAATATTTGATGTGTATAAAAAAGGAAAAGTGGCTCTAGCCAATGCTCCTGGGACGGGAGTTGCCGATGACAAAGTTATTTATGCCTATGTCCCTCGAATGATCAAATATTATTTAGGAGAAGATCCCATCATTGACAATGTAAAAACGTATATCTGCAGTGAGCCAGATGATTTAAAATTTGTGTTAGAAAATATAGCTGATTTAGTCGTCAAAGAAGCCAATGAAGCTGGTGGCTATGGGATGTTGATCGGTCCTAAATCAACCCAAGAGGAACAAGAAAATTTCAAAAAGTACATATTAGCTAATCCAAGAAATTATATCGCTCAGCCGACGATTTCATTATCTCGAGTACCATGTTTAATCGATGATCATGCGGAAGGCAGGCACGTAGACCTAAGACCTTATATTTTATACGGAGATGGCGTAAATGTAATGCCTGGAGGATTGACTCGAGTGGCGTTGCGCAAGGATTCTTTAGTCGTAAATTCTTCTCAAGGAGGAGGTTCCAAGGATACTTGGGTGCTTTATTAAGGGAAGTTGTAGAGACGCGATACCTCGCGTCTATTTTAGGGCGCGTAAATCAGGACATAAATTTATCACAAGAATTAATGTAAATAGACGCGAAGTATCGCTTCTCTACGGAAAAACTTGATTTCTAGTCAAATCATCCAAAG
>JABMMK010000090.1 GCA_013205605.1 Cytophagales bacterium
AAAAAATACGATGCATTAATTCAATATGCTCAAGTGGAAAAGCAGGTCAAAGATTCACCCCTTGCCTACGAAGCAAAAATTAAAACGGCAAAATTGTATTTTTATACAGGTGATTTTGAATTAGCTAAAGAGCTCGCCGATATTTTAAAACAGGGGACACAAAGAGAGATTGCCAACGATGCGCTGGAATTAAGTCTGTTGATTGAAGATAATACAGGAATAGACTCTTTGGAGGGGGGCTTGAAAAATTTTGCCAACATCCGATTTATGTATGATCAAAAAAGGTGGGCAGAGGGGGATTCTTTGTTAGTTCTCTTGACAAATCAGAACAAACAAGAAAGTTTACAAGACGATATTTTATATCTTAGAGCAACCCGAGCGAGACAAAAAGGAGAGAATGCGCTTGCCAAAGAAATGTATTGGGAAATTTTTAAAAAGTTTCCCGAGGATATTTATGGTGACGATGCTCTATTTTATTTTTTGACGTTAAGCGATACGGTCAATAGTGAGCCATTTCTTTTATTTATCAAACAATATCCAAGCAGTTTACACCTAAGTGATGTAAGGGTAATGTTGAACGATGCAAAAAAATAATTTAATAGTACTATTTTGGTTCGGCACAAACCATTAACTTTGATTTAAAATCTATTTAAATATGTCAATAAACCACAACTTCACACGGGTTTTCGATTTGTTAAAACCTCTTGAAACGCATCAAATTCCTGATTTATTTTGTCAAAAGCGAGATGGAGAATGGAGAAAGTACTCCAGCTCGGAAACACTTGAAAACATTCAAACGTTAGCCCTGGGCTTGTTGGAACTAGGTTTAAAACCTGGAGAAAAAGTCGCGATTATTTCGGGAAATAGGCCACATTGGAACTTTGTTGATTTTGCCACGCAAATTATAGGCGGCGTAACGGTGCCCATGTATCCGACAATCACGATTGAAGATTACGAATTTATCTTTGAAAATGCAGAAGTAAAATTTGTTTTTGTTGAGGGCGAAGACTTGTATTTTAAAGCAAAGGAGGCCTCTAAGAAAAACAAAGGCGTTAAAGAGATTTTTACGTTTGATCCCGTTGAGGGAGCGAAATCTTGGTCCACAGTAAAAGAAAAGGGCGAAGGAAAAGATGCAAGCATTTTGCAAAATTTGATGGATGCTGTTAAGCCGGACGATTTATTGACTTTAATTTATACCTCTGGAACGACCGGGCGCCCCAAAGGGGTGATGTTAACGCATCATAATATTGTCAGCAATATTAAATCTACTGACCGAGGAAACTATTTTGGATTAATGAATGGCGACAGGACCCTGAGCTTTTTGCCATTATGCCATATTTATGAGCGGACAACGATTTATGTTTATTTGTTTTATCGGGCATCAACCTATTATGCCGAGAGCATGGAAACGATTGGCGATAACATCAAAGAGGTTCAGCCCACCATGTTTACTTCAGTGCCACGATTATTAGAAAAGATTTATGATAAAATCATGGCGAAGGGCAATGAGCTTACGGGGATCAAAAGAACGTTGTTTTTTGGCGCCATCGAGTTTGGCTTAAGTTATGATCCCATGAAAAAATTGGGATTAATCGATTCGCTCAAGCTTGGGCTTTATCGAAAATTGATTTTCAGCAAATGGAAAGAGGCTCTTGGGGGCCAAGTGAGATTAATCGCTTCTGGATCTGCGGCATTACAACCGCGCTTATCTCGGGTGTTTTGGGCGGCCGGAATTCCTATTTCGGAAGGATATGGATTAACGGAAACATCGCCCATTATATCAATTTCTAAGGTAAATCCACCAGATTTTCAAGTGGGTTGCGTGGGTTCTGTTTTAGATTGCGTGGAAGTGAAAATTGCCGAGGATGGGGAGATTTTAGCCAAAGGAGACTCGATCATGCCAGGTTATTATAAAAATCCGGAGGCAACAGCCGAGGCGATTGACAAGGACGGTTGGTTCCATACGGGTGACATAGGAATTTTTGTGGATGGGAAATATTTAAAAATAACGGATCGCAAGAAAGAAATTTTTAAAACATCGGGTGGAAAATACGTCGCACCCCAATTGGTCGAAAATAAATTAAAGGAATCATCCTTTATCGAACAATGTATGGTGACGGGCGAAGGCCAAAAGTTTCCATCGGCGCTGATTATTCCGGAGTTTACCGCTTTGGGTGTTTGGTGTAAGCAACAAGAAATAGAGGTAAATTCGCCCCAGGAAATGATTGCAAATAAAAGAGTCATCGCCAAATTGGATGAAGAGGTATTGATGACGATGGCTTCTGTGGCCCAATATGAACAGGTGAAGAAGTTTGTTTTATTGCCTCGTTTATTTACGATTTCAGATGGGGAAATTACGCCTACGCTAAAATTAAAGCGGAAGCAAATTTATGCGAAGCATGAGGCGGCCATTTTAGAATTATATAAATAGTATTCTTTTTGGGGCGACCCATTAAATAAATTTGATTGTGTCGCTCTGCTATTTTTTGTAATTTTGCCCCTTATATCGTGAGGCAAACTAATTTTTTGGCCTCCATTTAAAGTTTATTATATGTCTCAAAAACAAAAAATAGCGCTTGTTACTGGTATTACAGGTCAAGACGGCGCTTATTTAGCTGAATTATTATTGTCTAAAGGGTATGTGGTTCACGGGATAAAGCGGAGAAGCTCTTTGATTAATACAGGTCGAATCGATCATATTTACGAAGACCCACATGTGGATTCATCCAATTTTCACTTGCATTATGGCGATTTGAGTGATTCTACCAATATCATCCGCATTATTCAAGATGTGCAGCCCGATGAGATTTATAATTTGGGCGCGATGTCTCATGTTAAAGTTTCTTTTGACGAGCCAGAATACACCGCTCAGGTAGACGGAATAGGAACACTTCGTATTTTAGAGGCCGTTCGTTTGTTGGGCCTAATGAAAAAGACAAAAATTTATCAGGCCTCTACGTCTGAATTATATGGTTTGGTGCAGGAGGTTCCCCAGTCGGAAAAAACGCCGTTTTATCCGCGTTCTCCTTATGCGGTCGCAAAGATGTATGGCTATTGGATCACGGTCAATTACCGAGAGGCCTATGATATGTTTGCGGTGAATGGAATATTATTTAATCATGAGTCACCTTTGCGCGGAGAGACTTTTGTGACGCGTAAAATTACGCGAGGGGTTTCTCAGATTGCGCTGGGCCAACAAGATAAAATTTACTTAGGTAATTTAGATGCTAAGCGGGATTGGGGACATGCCAAAGATTATGTGGTGGCGATGTGGTTAATTTTGCAGCAAGAGAAACCGGAGGACTTTGTCATTGCCACGGGCATTACGACCACGGTTCGCGATTTTATCAAAATGGCTTTTGCAGAAGTGGGCATAGAGGTTGAATTTAGCGGAGAAGGCGTGAATGAAATTGCGAAGGTTTCAAAGTGCAATAACCCGCTGTACCAAGTGGCCATTGGCAAAGAAGTTGTGGCCGTTGACCCGCGCTATTTCCGCCCTACTGAAGTTGAATTGTTGATTGGAGATCCAACAAAAGCGAAAACGCAATTAGGTTGGACCCTACAATATGACCTCCCGGCATTAGTGAAGGACATGATGGCTTCGGACGTCAAATTATTTACAAAATAGAGATGAATCCATCCATTGCGATTATAGGTTTGGGCTATGTGGGTTTTCCGTTAGCAGTGGAATTTGGAAAACAATATCCTACGCT
>JABMMK010000091.1 GCA_013205605.1 Cytophagales bacterium
CCGACATATTGGTGTAGGTAAGCCCACTGTACTTGAAATCATATCCTGAGCTCATAGAAAATTTCCATTTTTCTGTTAAGCTCAAATCTCCTTGAAATGTCAAGCCACTAATTTGTTGCGCAGCAGCCAAACCCATTCTATTCATGCTAAATTGATAACTAAACGAAAAAGTCCAAGGCACATTCCAATCCACATAGTCGTCAATATTTCTATTTATTTGCTTTAGCTGGGCTTCAGAGGCATTAGTACTAGTCTTCAAATCTTTGGATTTAGCGGGAGCAAACCTTCTTCCGATTGAAAGATTAAGTGCCGTTAATCTCGCAAGTCCATCCCCTTGACTCAGCATTAAATCAGGAGTTCTCCTCCCTACATCAAAAAACAATTTGTCATTTACGTACAAATAGGGGTCAAAACTTCCACCTATATTAATATCAAATTCACTCACTCTCGAGTTTGCATTGAAGTTTAAATTGGACAAGGGGTATTCTTTTGCTAGCAAATTATAACTCCCATTTATTCCAAAATTATCAAGTATCGTGATTTTTTCATTTTGTTTGGTTGCGGTATCTGATTTAGTTTTTAATTTTGCCTCAAGGGTATTTTGAAGTCCAAAACTAATACTCCCAGATGCGCCTCCATAACTCATCTGCCGGGGGTCAAAAGTGCTAATCCGCCTAATATCTCCGAGCTGTTCTACTCCCTCATTGTTAATAAATTTACGGTTGTTGATTCGAACATCTTGATAATACCCATAAGTAGGGTCCGAATAGTCTGGCGTATAACTTAAGCTGAAGCTAGGAGCTATCGTATGTCTAAGTGCCTCTAATCGCCCTTTTTTGAATCTTAGCGTTCCATAAATTCGAGTATTCATGCTGGCGGAAAATGAAAGTTGCGAATTGAATTTTGGCAATCCTCCAACCGTATCAATTCTCACGGTCGAATCACTTTTCATGTAGGTGTACTTGTACGACCTTGTATACATATTTCCTGACCACGAAACGCCCGGTGTTAGGTTCACATATTTATTTAATTTTAAGTTGGGCAACGACAATGGAATGCTATAATTGAATTTTGTTTGCGCTTTTTCCCAAAGTAGAGGCAGTGTGCTCGCGTCCACAGGAATGACTCCAGGAGGTAAATCATCCATCGTTTTTGGAACAAAAGGCTTCTGAATGATCCCTCTTTGACTGTTGGTTTCTCGAGGATATACATCAAATTCATATCGAGTATAAGGATCCGACACTTGGTTCGTCATACTGATACCCCCAGAAAAATCAAGCCCTAACCTAAATTGATCTAAAAATTGGTCCCCTAATGAGTTTTTTCTTTTAAAGGGTTGAAATTGGTTTAGACCAAAATTAAATTCAGTTCCTGCGTCAAACACTCGAGTAGTCGTATTTTGATTAATACGTAAACTTATTCCTGTTCTTATGGTCTGCCCTATATTTTTGGTGTATTGCACGGATGACCCTATCGTATTGGATAAATATTGTTGGCTATTATAGTTATTAAACTGATTGTAGGAATTTGAGGCAATATTAACCGACGCTGAAAAGCTTGAATTTCCTCTACTTTGAGGGCTATGGGACCATTGCAATGCAAAGTCAGTTCGTTTGGTCGGTGAAAATTCATCTCCATTCGTATTTCGATTGAATGCTAAGTTGAAGCTACCTGCGAATCGATACCGCTTATTGTATTGCGAGTTTGCCCCTAAACCCCAGCCACCTTTTGAGTAAATTTGGCCAGTAAACCGAACGCCTATATTTTCACTAGCTGCCCAGTAATAACCGCCTTCTCTTAAATAGAATCCTCTTCCTGATGGCTCTTCTCCATAAGTTGGCACAATAATGCCCGATTTGCCCGCTTCTTTTGGTTGAGAATAGGGGAAAAACCCAAAAGGTAGTCCAATAGGGAGCGGAATGTCATTAAGCTCAAAGTGAAAGGGCCCTGAAATGATCTCTTTTTTCCCGACGACTTTGATTTTACTCGCTTTAATATGAAAATGGGGATGTGTTAAATTACAGGTGGTATAAATGGCATTTCGGATGTACAGATTATCTTCCTCATCTTTTTTTACTGTTTTTCCTTGGACAAAGCCTTCGCCTTGTTGAGTGACAATCGCTTTGATGGACGCACGTTTTGATTTGAAATTATAACGGACTTCTTCCGAGTCATATTTATCTTGCCCCTGTGTAAATACAGGAAGTCCAATTATTTTTTTGGTAGCCGTGTCTAAGGTTCCTTTGGCAAAAACTTCATTTTTTGACCAGTCCAACCTAATATAATCCGCTTCCAAAGCGATATTACCATATTTTAATTTTGCTCCTCCATATAAATTAACCACCTGTTTCTCCGCGTCTAATACCGTTGAGTCAATGGCAGAATAAAAAACAGTCGTTTCTAAATCGGTTTTTTTTGATAATGAGTCTTTTGGATTGATTGATTTTATGATCGAATCACCCGAAATAACTCTTTGGGCCCTAACATCTGTTAGGCCAATGAATATTCCCATGCAAAGCATGAAAAGGTGATATGTGGATTTATTTATCAAATGGAATTTAAAAATTATAATTATCTTTGTTTGTAAAAGATTGACAAAATTACATGATTGCGTGGTACCTAAGTGTATTAATTAAAAAATAATGTTTTCAACGGTTCGACTTATTTTTATTTTTTGCTTAGCTGTATTATTCATATCGGCTATATTTCCGACGATGGATTCCGTCAAAAAATCTCCCAAAAATTCGCTTAAAATTGTTTGTTTAGATGCGGGTCATGGAGGTAAAGATCCAGGTTGTATGGGTCCTAAGGGATCACACGAGGGTAAAGTGACGTTAAAAATCATTTTGGAATTGGGTCGCCAACTGAAAGAAGAATACCCCGATTTAAAGGTAATTTATACTCGCGATACGGATGATTTTATCGAATTGAATGAGCGCGCCAATATCGCCAATCGGAATAAAGCGGATCTTTTTATTTCTGTACATTGTAATGCGGCGGCCAATAAATCATTGTATGGAACAGAGACTTACACGATGGGTTTACACAAAACAGATGGCAACTTAAACGTAGCCAAGCGTGAAAACTCAGTAATTTTACAAGAGAAAGATTATCAAACAGCCTATAGTGGTTTTGATCCCAATTCTCCTTTAGCACATATTATGATGGCTAATTATCAAAGTGCGTTCATGGCTAGTTCGGTAAAATTTGCTTCAAAAGTAGAGGAGCAATTTTTGAAAAATTATCAAAGAAAAAGTTTTGGGGTTAAACAAGCAGGATTTTTGGTTATTTGGAGAACTGCGATGCCTAGCGTTTTAATTGAAACCGGATTTTTGACTAATCCAGAAGAAGAAAACTATTTAGCCTCCGAAAAAGGCCAAAAGGAAGTTGCCGAAGGAATCGCGAAAGCATTTAAGCAATATAAAGAAGAAATTGAACGATAGAGATATATGTTGAAGAGCAACGAACTTAAGGTAGGGTTTTTAGCGCTTATGGCGTTTTTAATCCTCTATTTTGGATTTAACTTTTTGAAAGGGAACGATATTTTCTCGGCCTCAAAAACCTATTACGTTCAATACGATAACGTAGATGGCCTGATGGCTTCTAATCAGGTGTTGGTGAATGGAGTAGAAGTAGGCAAGGTCAAAAAAGTATCCTTGGTTCCAGAGAAGGGTAATAAAATTTTGGTTGAATTGCGATTAAATAAATCACTTTTAGTTCCTGATAAATCCATTGCAATTCTTTCCGATGGAGCTTTGCTAGGGGGTAAAATAATTCGGCTTGAGCTAATAGGTAGCGGCTCTCTACCTGAAGGGGCATTTATTATGGCCATGAATGAAAAAGGCTTAACGTCCTTATTGAAAGAACGTGCACTCCCTGTAATTTCTAATGCAGATTCGCTGTTGATTTCATTTCGACAAATCAGCAAGAAGTTTGATAACACGGGGACCTATTTAGACGCCTTACTGAAAAATTCGAATAAGGCCGTCGTAAACATCAACGGGTCTGTTAATGATTTGGTGGCAGAAAACAAGGCAAATATCAACCAAATTACAGGTAACATGCGCGCTTTGTCGGTGAGTTTAGTGGAAACTGAAAAGCAATTAAAGCCTTTGTTGACCAAGTTCAACACCATTGCAGATTCATTGCAAGCGGTTAAAATTGGCGAAACCTTGAATTCTGCCAATAAGGCAGTTAGCTCGCTTCAAAGAATCGTTTCTAAATTAGAAAAAGGGCAGGGCACAGCAGGTAAATTATTGATGAATGATAGTTTATATGTGGGCTTAAACAAGGCTCTTTTGGATTTAGACAAATTGCTAATAGATGTAAGGCTTCAGCCAAAGCGCTATGTCAATATTTCTGTTTTTGGCAAAAAGGATCCGGGACCAACAACGGATAAATAATAATCAATTTATGACGACCCAACAAGTAATAATTTCGGCTTCGCCGGAACAAGTAGATATATTGTTGGCGGAATTGGGAGAAATACATTTTGATATTTTTGAAGATTCCGATACAGGTCTTATTGCCTATTGTCAAACAGATTTATTTGATTCAGCAATTTTCTCTGAGGTGATTAAAAGATATGAGGTTTTAGGACCTATTTCTTTTGAAATAAATGAAATAGAAAAGCAAAATTGGAATGCGGTCTGGGAGTCAAATTACGATCCTATTCGAATTTCGAATCAAGTATTTATTCGGGCTAACTTTCATGAATCAGAGCCAGGATATGCGATGGAAATTGTCATTAATCCCAAAATGTCTTTTGGGACTGGACATCATGAGACGACTTTCTTGATGACCCAAGCGTTATTTGAGATTGAATTACAAGGAAAATCTGTTTTAGATGCCGGAACAGGAACAGGAATTCTTGCTTTAGTTGCCACAAAACTTGGGGCGCGTGATGTAAAAGGATTTGATATAGACCCTTGGTCTATTGAAAACTCAATTGAAAATGCGGGATTAAACCAATGTGAAGACATCATTTTTGTCGAGGGCACGATCGTTAACGAATCATTGAAAAAATACGATGTGTTGTTGGCCAACATCAACCGCAACATATTATTGTCCGAAATGCATGAATATTCTGAACGGATTGTTGACGGAGGCCTGCTCCTGTTAAGTGGATTTTATGCTGAAGATGTGCCGATGATCGTGAAATCGGCTCTTGAAAATGGACTTATTTCTGTGGCTCAAACAGAGAAAAATCACTGGACCTGCATCAAACTCAAAAAATCTAATTTGTGATTTATTGATATTTTACACTATTTTTTCTAGTATTTGAATTAAAACCCTTATTTTTGAAGGTTTTACTCATAAAACTCAGGAATTTGGGTTGTAAATGAATACATGAAGATCTCTCCTACTAAACCCTTTCGGGTCGTATATTCAATTTTGTCTCATGAATTTCTCGGATATTTATTCGAGGTGTTTGTTGTGCAATTGAATGAGAAGGGCCAATTGACATGGGAGTACCAAACATTAACGGTACGTAATTTTCATGAATTCTCGCATGGACTTGATGAGCGCGATGAGGCGGCGGTTAAATTGATTGAGGGGATGAAGCCTGCAGCCATTTTTGAAAAATTTAATACATCAAAACGTAAGACCATTGAGGAGTTTTATTTAAAAACGTTCGATGCGGAGAAGGGGGAGAAGGAAATCCAAGAGGCAGTTCAATCAGTGATTGAAAAGCGTAGAGCTCAAATATTTGATCTCATTTGCCCAGATAAGACATTGTTTATTATGGGGAATGATGGCAATCCCATGCGTCAATCCATTGAAATTCAATCCGAACCCGTTGAAGTATTATTTCACTTCATGCGCAATGAAGAAAATACACACTATTTCCCTACGTTGAAGTTTTTAGGTGCTAAGTTGGAATTCCAGTATAAGGACGCCATGATCCTATGTGATGAGCCTGCGTGGATGTTGTTAAATCAAAAGCTTTATCATTTTAAACCTTTATTAGAAGGCAAAAAGCTTCGCGCTTTTTTGAATAAAAAATTTGTAGTCATTCCGAAAAATATGGAGGAAGACTATTTTCGCAAATTTGTGAAAGCGATGATTGCCCGTTATCCTGTTTATGCCAAAGGTTTTGAGGTAATTAATACAGAAAAAAATTGCCAATTTTTATTAACCTATGGCCCTATTACCCCAAGATTAGATGAGGAAGAGAAGTCGGCGGCTAAAAAAGCGGCTGCTTTGGTAGCTGCAGATCGTTGGAATTTTGTCATATCCTTTCAGTATGGCAATAATCGATTTCCGTGGGATGGCTTATCTGCGGAGGCCAATGTATTATTTGAGAAAAAGGGTGAAAGTTATGCTTTTCAAAAAATCATGCGATCTCTGACTAAAGAAAAGAGAGCATTTCAATACCTGAAGTCTATTGGACTACCTCTGGAGCTGGATGGCCGAACGTCAATTTCGCGCTCTGATGCGGTTCAGTGGCTTACCGAGCATAAGCAAGATTTAGATCAAGCAGGTTACCTGGTGCAATTTAGAGGGGATGGTCAGGCGCCACGTTATTTTTTAGGTAAGCCGGAAATTAAGATAAGGATTGGGGAAAAATTAGATTGGTTTGATATTCAAGCAGTTATTTCTTTTGGAACATTTCAAATTCCATTTTTAAAAATACGCCAACTCATACTTGCGAAGAAGAAAGAATTTCATTTGCCTGATGGGTCTATTGCTATTATACCCGACAATTGGTTTCATGATTATCAGGACTTGTTCTATTTTTCAGAAACTAGGCCTGGGGAAGAGGGGGTTTATTTGAAACGCCAACATTTCCAATTGGTGCAAGAGTGGGAAGATCAAGATCTAATTAAAACGTCGCTTAGAAGTAAGACCGTTGCCGATTTAAGCCTTCAGTCTAAGGATTTCCCTGTGCCTAA
Source organism: Cytophagales bacterium (assembly GCA_013205605.1). Lineage (GTDB taxonomy): Bacteria > Bacteroidota > Bacteroidia > Cytophagales > Spirosomataceae > Aquirufa. The sequence continues at coordinate 6,897 of JABMMK010000091.1, forward strand.
AAACTTTAGGGGAACCTTAAGACCGTACCAATTAGATGGGTATAGGTGGATGCGCACAAGACAAAATGCTGGTTTGGGTGCCTGTCTTGCGGATGATATGGGTTTAGGTAAAACGATTCAGACGCTATGTTTATTGCAAAGTTTGAAGGAGCAGGGGGAGGTATTGCCAACCTTATTAGTGATGCCCACTTCTCTTTTGTACAACTGGGAGATGGAGGCTAAGAAATTTACTCCCCAATTGCGGGTATTAGTGTATAGTGGCCCCCAAAGAGAAAAAATACAAGCCCAAGTAAAAAAGACAGACTTGATATTATGTTCTTTTGGCTTAGTTCGATCGGATATTGATTGGTTTGAAAAACAAGAATTTAGTTACGTAATTTTGGATGAGTCTCAAGCCATTAAAAATCCTCAAGCAAATATTACGAAGGCAGTTCAAAAATTGAATGCCAAATATCGCTTAGTGATGACGGGTACTCCTCTTGAAAATTCGACGATGGACTTATGGTCTCAAATGAATTTTGTCAATTCGGGATTGCTTGGAACACAAAAATATTTCAAAGATCATTTTCAAGTTCCCATTGAAAAGAAGGCTGATGGAGACATGAAAAAGCGGCTTTATTTTCTGATTAAGCCTTATTTACTTCGAAGAGAAAAACGCCAGGTTGCAGCAGATTTACCAGAAAAAATGGAATCCATCACCTATTGTGGCATGTCGGAGGAGCAGGAGCGTTTATACGACAAAACGAAATCTTTTTATCGCGATGTTTTATTGAAGCAAATTAAGGATGAGGGCTTGCAAAAATCTCGTTTTTCTGTGCTTCAAGGGTTAACAAAACTGCGCCAACTAGCCAATCACCCTTTGTTGTGTGATGTGGGGTATGTGGGGGATTCAGGAAAAATGGAGGCGGTATTAGAAAAATTAGAAACTGTGCTAGAGCAACATCACAAGGTGTTAATTTTTAGCCAATTTGTGCAGCATTTGCAGATCATTAAGCGTGCTTTGGATGAGCAGGGTGTTGCATATGCCTATTTAGATGGTAGCACCACTGACCGAAAAGGCCAAGTGGAAAGCTTTCAAAAATCGGACGGGCAATCTGTATTTTTAATTTCACTCAAAGCAGGTGGCGTGGGATTGAACTTAACAGCTGCTGATTATGTGTTTCTTTTGGATCCATGGTGGAATCCTGCTGCAGAAGCACAGGCCATTGACCGAGCCCATCGAATCGGGCAAGAAAAAACAGTATTTACCTATAAGTTTATTACAAAAGAAACTGTTGAAGAGAAAATATTGGCTTTGCAACAACGCAAACTCGATTTAGCCAATGAATTAGTCACTTCTGATGAAAGCATTCTGCGCGCATTAAGCGAAGATGAGGTGCTTGATTTATTGAGCTAATCTTTACTCTTTAGCCCCAGCTTTACTAACTTTTCAAAAGTTAGTAAAGCTAGGCTAAAGAAATGGAATTATCTTCATTCTGCTGATCAGCTAACTGATTATTTAGACTTTTACTAATATGTTTTTCGCCACTTCATGGCTAATGAAAATGGGCTCTTGCTCTGCAATTTTCAATGAAACAGATCTGTCAAATGTGTTGATCTCCAATACTTCAAGCCTAGCCCCTAAGCTTAAATTTAGTTTTGTGAGCAATTGAAGAAATACGGCAGAATCTTTTGCTACGCCCATGAGGGTACATGTTTCGTTTAATTTCACTTCCGATAAATGCAAGTATCCAAGTTCTGGAATTTCTCCTTCTTGGCTAGGAATCGGATCTCCGTGAGGGTCTATTTTCGGAAAATCTAAAAAAGAATCTAATTTATTGATTAATGTTTCCGATTCAATGTGTTCTAATTGCTCGGCTATTTCATGTACTTCATCCCAATTGTACCCAAGCTTTTCTACTAAAAATACTTCCCAAAGACGATGCTTTCTAATAATGCTAAGTGCAATATTTTGGCCTATCTTGGTCAGCCGAACCCCTTGGTATTTTTGGTAAGTAACCCAGCCTTTTTCAGCCAATTTTTGCAACATATCTGTTACGGAGGCGGCCTTATTGTTTGTTAATTCAGCAATGGAATTTGTTGAAATATCTTCCTTAGTCCCTTCGCAAAGCCTATATATAATTTTCAGATAATTTTCTTCGGCTAGTGATGTAGTCATTGTTATTATAGTTGGCGAGCAATTTAAAAAAAATAAACGATAAATTAATTTTTAGTCTAGACTAAAAATTAATTTTGAAGCAACGTAAAATTTTGTATATTTGAATCATATAGTTGAAATAATTAAAAAGTCATTGGAAAATAGAAAAAATTCAAATTCTCTTTCTGAAGTTTTTGCAAGCATCCAAATCCCTAAGGGCAATGGATTTTGGCAAAACTTAAGGGTTTTTATGGGTCCCGGCTTTATGGTGGCCGTCGGGTACATGGATCCGGGTAATTGGGCTACTGATTTATCAGGGGGCGCCCAATTTGGCTATACGCTTCTCTTTGTAATTCTAATTTCTAGCTTATTTGCGATTTTACTCCAGCACCTTGCTCTAAAATTAGGCGTGGCCACTGGGCGCGATCTTGCACAAGCATGTGGCGATTATTTTTCTAAGCCTGTCGCATTTTTTTTATGGATTTTGTGTGAGGTGGCTATTACCGCTTGCGACTTAGCGGAAGTTATTGGTTCTGCGCTTGCCTTGCATTTACTTTTTGACATTCCGATTTTAATGGGAATTCTGATCACGATCACCGACGTATTTTTGATTTTATTTTTACAAAAAAAAGGGTTTAGGGTCTTAGAATCAATTGTTTTAGCCTTATTGATTGTAATCGTTTTATGTTTTGCCTTTGAACTTATTTTATCAAAGCCAGATCTTTATAGTATTGTCAATGGCCTAATTCCTCAAAAATCTATTTTTTTAGATGATCGCCAATTATACGTAGCGATTGGTATTTTGGGCGCGACGGTTATGCCTCATAATTTGTATTTGCACTCAAGTATCGTTCAAACTAGGGCTTTTGCAAAAACGGATGAAGATAGAAAAAAGGCCATCAAATTTGCAACGATCGACTCCACGATATCCCTAGGACTTGCTTTTTTTATCAATGCGGGAATTTTAATTTTAGCAGCATCTACGTTTTATTTTAGTGGCAACAGAGGAGTGGCTGAAATCCAAGATGCACATAAGCTTTTAAACCCTGTTTTAGGGAGTCATTGGGCTAGTATTGTTTTTGCCATTGCCTTATTAGCTTCTGGTCAAAATGCGACTTTAACAGGGACTTTAGCAGGCCAAATTGTGATGGAAGGGTTTTTGGATTTAAGAATTACTCCTTGGCTTCGTCGATTAATCACCAGAGCAATAGCTATTTTGCCTGCATTTTTTATTACTTGGTGGTGGGGAGATAATAAAATCGGAGAGCTGTTGATTTTTTCTCAAGTAATACTTTCCATGCAATTATCCTTTGCCGTAATTCCACTGATTTGGTTTACGAGTGACAAGAATAAAATGGGAAAATTTGTCAATCCCACTTGGGTTAAATGGTTGGCCTGGGTCACGGCAACCATCATTTTGAGCCTTAATGTATATTTAATTGCTCAATTTCTTTAAGACAATTTTGGTAGCAAGGCCTTTAACCAGATATTATCTTGGCCTACGATAAACTTTTTTTCAAATACCACATCTGGAAATGTTGGCGCAAGAATACCCTCCCCCAACTTCAATGGCGTCTCTATTTTCCAAATCTCATGAATCAATCCAGCAGCGTAAAATAGATTAGCCGTACTTGTTCCACCTTCCACCATCATGGATTGAATGTTATTTTTGTAACAATACGTTAAGATACAGTCAAGGATTTCCGTTGAATTTTTATCTCCTACCGCTATCCATTTTTTGTCTCCAACCGTCTCGCTGTGGTGTTTGGTAAAAACAAGTAATGGCTCATGATCCTGAACTAATTTTGATTCTTTGGGCAATCGATTTGAAGGATCTATGACGATTCTTAAGGGGGAGTTGCCCAGCCAATGACGTACATTAAGCGTTGGATTATCAGCTATAGCCGTTTGAACGCCAATTAATATCCCCTGATTTTCTGCCCGCATTTTGTGAACGAGTTGTTGGCTTTCGGAATTCGAAAACGCGATAGGCGTACCGTCAGTTTTGGCTACAAAATTATCCTGCGAACAGGCAAATTTTAGCGTGATATAGGGTTTTTTCTCCCTTTGAAAATGGAAAAATTTTCGGTTAATTTCCTCTCCTTTTTCCGCAAGTATGCCTACAGAAACTTCTATTCCGGCCTTTTTCAACGCCGTTATTCCCTCGCCGGCGACTATAGGATTAGGATCGATATTGCAAATGACCACGCGCTTCACCCTACTTTTAATTAATAAATCAGCACATGGAGGAGTTTTGCCATGATGCGAGCAAGGTTCTAAATTCACATAGATCGTAGAGCCTACGATATCTGAAGGATTAACAAGCGAATGGATGGCATTGACTTCGGCGTGTGCCTCGCCATATTTTTGGTGATAGCCTTCCCCGATGATGTTGTCATTTTTTACGATGACACAACCTACTAATGGGTTAGGAGCAACGAACCCTGAACCCATATTGGCTAAGTCTAGGGCTCGTTGCATCCAAAGTACTTCCTTATCCAATGACATGACTGGCTTCTTCCGTAACCTCTTCTTTTGATTTCTTGAAATTACTTGACATAAAACTGTAGATGGCAGGGATGATATACAAGGTTAATGTAGTAGAAAATAACATACCTCCCACAACCGCTATACCCATTGACACCCTACTTTTTGCTCCTGATCCTAAGGCCAAAGCAATCGGTAAAATACCCAAAATAGTACATAACGATGTCATAACGATAGGCCTAAATCTGGCAGCAGCAGCTACTTTTACCGCTTCTAATTTAGATAGGCCAGATTCCTTTTTCTGATTGGCAAATTCCACAATTAATATACCGTTTTTGGTTACTAGGCCAATTAACACAATGATTCCAATTTGTGAGAATATATTAAGTGTTTGGCTAAAATCCCATAACGTTAATAATGCTCCTGCTACGGCTAATGGAACCGTAAATAAAATAATCAGTGGATCGATGAAACTTTCAAATTGGGCCGATAAAATCAAATAAATCAATAAAATAGCCAGTGCAAATGCGAATAATAAAGAGGAACTTGATTCCTTAAATTCCTTACTTTGGCCATCATATGCAGTAGAGAATGACACGTCAAACGTCTCTTTCGCTAATTTATCCATCTCATTTAATGCCTCTCCCATCGTTACACCCTTGGCCATTTGTGCCTGAACTGTAGCGGCAACATAGCGATTGTAACGATATAGTTGAGGTGGGGTACTTTGTTCCGTAATTTTAACCAAGTTGTCCAACTGAATTAAATCTCCGCGATTGTTTTTCACATACAAGGATTTTAAGTCTTTCACATCATTTCTTAAATCTCGATTGATTTGACCAATGATTTGATATTGCTTGCCATCCATCACAAAATAGCCAAATCTTCTTCCAGACAGGCCTAATTGAAGTGTTTGGGCCACGTCTTGAATCGATATTCCTAAATTTTGTGCTTTAGCTCGATCGATTTCTAGACGCAATTCAGGTTTCGTAAACTTCAAATTGACATCCGAATTCTCAAACTTAGGGGATTCCCTCACCTTAGCTAAAAACAAAGGCATCATCTTTTTTAGTTTTTCAAAATTAGGTGCCTGAACCACAAATGCAATAGGCAATCCTCCACCACCTCGTTGACCAGTGGAAAGGGTTGGATCTTGAATTAAAACGGCCTTCGCCCCCGTAAACTTTTTAATTTTAGGCTGCAATTCTTCCGCGATCGCTTGTTGGGATCTCCTGTTTCCTGGATCTGTCAGCATAATACGCATACTTCCTGTGTTAGCACCACCACTACCAAATGGCGGAGATGTATAGGCATATATATTTTTTCTTTCATTATCAGGAATGGCATTCATCAAGAAGTTTGACATTTCATCTGTATAATTTAGCATATATTCAAAGGTAACCCCTTCAGGAGCCGTTGCGTTAACTCTCAACATACCTCGATCTTCTAATGGTGCTAGCTCAGATGGGATTGCACCTGTTTTAAATAGCGCATAAATAATTCCAAAAAGCGAAACCATAATCACCCAAGCAAGCCAGCGAGCACTCAAAAATGAATTTAAGGAGCTCTCGTATGCTCGGTTTAACCAAACAAAAAATGGTTCAGTCACACGGTAAAACCATGGCTTTGAGTGACCGCCTTTTAAAAGCCTGGAGCCTAACATGGGGGTTAATGTCAACGAAACAAAGGCGGATATAATTACAGATCCAGCGACAACGATTCCAAACTCGCGAAATAAGCGGCCCGTAATTCCTTGTAAGAATATCACCGGCAAGAATACAGCAACCAATGTAACCGTGGTCGAAATAACAGCAAAGTAAATTTCCTTGGATCCTTCTTGTGCCGCTTTCCATGGACTCAGGCCTTCTTCAATTTTAGAGTAAATATTCTCCAAAACAACAATAGCATCATCCACAACTAATCCGATAGACAATACAATGCCTAGCAAAGTTAGTACGTTGATCGAAAAGCCTACTAAATACATGAAGAAGAAAACTCCAATTAAACTTACGGGAATTGCCGTCAATGGGATGATGGTCGAGCGCCAGTCTCTCAAGAATAAAAATATAATAATTGTTACTAATAAAATAGCGGTTAATATCGTTTCCTCTACTTCTACAATCGATCTTCTTACATAACGCGTATTGTCAAAGCCTTCTTTTAGCAAGACATCATCTGGCATCGTCGTTTGAATTTGAACTAATTTTTTTCTAATTGAATTGACAATTTCAATTTGGTTTGAGCCAGGCTGAGGAATCACCGCGATCGAAATCATCGGAACATTATCCCGCTTAAACATCGTTTTTTCATTCTCGGAAGCTAAAACAACGTCCCCCACATCCGAAAATTTCACAGAGCGATCCCCTTCTTCTTTAATGATTAAATTTTCAAAATCCTCAACGGTTGTTAATCTACCTTGAGTCCTAACCGTTAGTTCCGTATTCGCTCCCTCTATACTTCCTGATGGTAATTCGATATTTTGTTTAGTCAAAGCCGCAACAATATCTGGAGCCGTTAAACGAAATGAAGCTAATCGGTCAGGATCAATGTTCAAACGCATGGCATATTTTTTCTCCCCCCACATTTGGACCGAACTTACCCCCGGAATCGTTTGTAATTTCTCTTTTACATTTCGAGTGGCAATCTCGTTTAAGTTTAAGATATTTCTTGTTTTTGACGATAAATTTAAATTATAAATGGGTCCCGAATCGGCATCTGATTTTGAAATAACAGGTGGATCTACATCTTTTGGCAACACAGCCATAGATCTTGAAACGCGGTCGCGTACATCATTTGCCGCATCTTCAATATTGATAGATAAGTCAAACTCAACCGTGATGCTTGACCGCCCGTCTCTACTCGAACTTGTCAATGTTCGAATACCCGCAATTCCATTAATGGACTCTTCCAACGGTTCAGTAATTTGGGATTCTATAATGTCAGCATTGGCCCCGGTATAACTTGTTTGCACATTAACCACGGGAGGATCCACGGATGGATATTCCCTCACGCCCAAATAATTATAGCCAATGAGCCCAAATACAATAATCGTAATGGACATGACAATGGCCAAGACTGGGCGTTTAATACTGATTTCTGATAATGATGCCATCGTTTTATAGGTTTATACGGCCTTTAAGGCTAATGATTTAATGTTTAAAATTGTTTTTTGTAACTCTTCCCAAACTTCCAAAAATGGGAGTTCACGCGTACTTCCACTCGCATTAAAATAAATATTGGCAATGCCTCCTTTTTCCTGGTATGCCCCTGAATAAGACATATACTTCTTAAAATTGGCAAAATAACCACATAAAATAAAAGCTGGAATTTTAAAAGCATTCGCAATATGTGTGGGCCCAGAATCGATTCCTAAAAAAAAGCGAGCCGATTTTATCAAGTTACAGGTCTCTTCAATACTTGTTTTTCCCACTAAATTCAAAAAACTTTTGCTTGAATAATCTAAGGGTTCATGGGTGCCAATTTCAACCACATTAATTCCATACTCCATGGTTAACAAATCTAATAATTGAATCCAATGTTCATCCTGCCATTCTCTGTTGATGTCCGTCGACTTGCGATGTAAAACCCAATAATCTCCCTCAAAAGGTAGATTGATATTTGACTGTCCTATATAAAGAGAAGGCGCGGTCTCATCTAAATTTAAGTGACATAATCTTGAGAAATTGCCCAACAGATTACTCGATTTATAATAATTATGAATCGTTAAATCAATCTCTTCCGCATATGGATTCTCTAATTTTGTACCAAAATACGGATCCTTCCTCAATTCATTTAAATGCAAATTATAGAACTGGGTAAATGCATTATTTCTAGTGATTAAAATACTAAAAAGTACGTTGGTCTCTAGAATGACTTTGGAAAGCCCAGGATGCTTGGTTAAAATAGGAGCGAAGACAGGCTTTACGATCCAATAAATTTCAGCATCTTGAAATTTCTTATGCAACGCATCAATAATGGGTTCGGAAGCTACAATGTCTCCCAAATGTTCTGCCAGTAAAATGCCAACAAACGTCTTATTGGGATTCGATAATCGTTTTAAAAAAAGCGTCAAATTCAAAAATCCATAAGCTCCTATCGCACGAATTAAATACGTTAATTTGCGGAATTTATAGGACCATAAAGATTTTGTCAAATAGATACTTGGCATTTGAGATTATTGAACCACTTCTTTTATTTCAACGTCGCCACCTGGTTTAACCTGAATAATTCCATTGGTGATTAGGGTATCGCCAATCGAAAGACCAGATAATATTTCTACGGTGCGCTCAGCACGTGTTCCTAACTCAACTTCCTGAGGAACCGATTTTCCATTTTTTACGAGAAAAACCTTATTTCCTTTCGCCTCAGGTATAACTGATTCGGTAGGTATGAGTATGGCAGATCCTTTACTTTTTAAAATCAAATTCACCCTAGCGTATGCTCCGGGAACTAGTAAATTATTGGGATTGGGCGACAGGGCTCTAATTTGTAAAGTACGAGTTAGCGGGTCAATTTTAGGATCCACGGCGTATACTTTTCCGGTAAAGGTCTTTTGCTCATTTTCAGTCGTAAATTCTATCAAACTTCCCTGGCGGATCGCCGTGGCATATTTAGCAGGAATTGAAAATTCTATTTTGGCAGGATTTGTATTGGTTAAAGTGGCAATTTTCGTTGCCGGAGAAATATAACTTCCTATACTCACATACCTAAAGCCAACTTTCCCTGCAAATGGAGCCTTTAGCGTAGTTTTTAATATTTGTGATTTTAAATCTTCAATGTCGGCAGAGATTGTGTTTACTGAATTAACAGCAATATCATATTCCCTTTGTGAGATAGCTTCTTTCTGTAAAAGTACTTTTTGTCTTCCTTCGTTGTCTTCTGCTAACTTTTTATTGAATCCTAATTTTTTCAGCCTAGCCTGCAATTCATCATCATTTATTCGCAATAGTACAGTACCCTTTTGGATATTATCACCTTCTTTGATATTAAGTAAAATAATTCTTCCAGCTATTTCAGAGCGAATTTCGACTTCCTCATTAGGTAATATACTTCCTGTAGAACTTAGAATATCATCTAATTTAGTTGACTTAATCACGGTTACAATGACAGCAGTTTTACCACCTTTTCCACCCGGTCCACCTTTCTCTTTTTCTTTACCCTTCATGTTATCTTTTGATTCTGAAGCGGAAAAAGTTTTTTTAATTTTTGGATAAAAAGCTAATCCCAAAATTAAAATAATAGCTATAAAGCTGATGATTGTTTTCGTAAACTTATTCATGTATGCGTAGTCGATTGGTTATTAATTTCCTAAGTTAAGAAAATTCAAACATTCTTGTGTCCTCAGTTGTAGGCAAATTTTATTTTAATTAGTTAACCAAGGTAAAATATGTTCATTTTGTGTTTGATTCATGACAAAGTGGCTTTGGGCATTTCCGATGTTTTTTAAACTGGCCAATTTATGCAGGATAAAATGACGGTACTCATCCATGTCGGCGACCACTATTTTTAACAAAAAATCGCTTTGACCAGAAACGCAATAGCACTCTTGCACTTCGAGTAATTCCATCACATCTTTTTCAAATTGGTTTAAATATTCCGCCGCATGCTCTTTTAACGAAATATCGCAGAATACGGTCAAGGATTTGCCTAATTTATTGTGATTAATAATAGCCTTATACCCAGTAATGACCCCATCTTTTTCCATTCGCTTAATCCGCTCATGGATGGGTGTGGCACTCATGCCTAATCGACTCGCCATTTCTTTATTGGACAAAAATGCATCCTCATGCAAAAAGGCAAGTATTTGTTTGTCTATTTCATCTAATTTTGCCATCCTTTATTTCTTTTTTACTAGCGAGGCACCTACTGAAACAATCCCTTCTAAGGTATCCATTCTCATATTTTGCTGTAAACGAATTCGGTAGGCACCTGATGTAGGAAACTTTACATTTTTGAAAATGGTATATGAATGACTATACATATCGCCTATTCCTGAGCCTTTGGGCTTCCCAGATTTTGCATCATAAAAAATGGCTTCCGCCTCAGCTTTTTTCAAGCTGGTTCCCGCTTCACTCAAAATTTCCGAAATGAAATATAAATTATAGAAAGAATACGTATTCGTCTGTCGGATAGCCACCTGCATATCATATAGGTGAGAAGTATCTGTAATTTCAAAGGGAATTTCGAATTTGTTTTTTTGTATCCAACCTATTTCGCCCAACGATTGTCTTTCGTTGACAAGCTCATTTTCACTACAACCCAGACACAAAAAGCCCATTAATAGGCCTATGATTAATTGAAATCTTATAGGGAAAGGAGTGTGCCTCCATCTAAACTTGAGGAGTTTCAGGCGCATTTCCTGGAGGTCTTGGTTTAAACTTCTTTTTAAACTTTTTCTTAAAGGGCTTTGGAGTAGCATTGTTTTCCGGGGATTGACTATCGCCAATAGGCCCATTCGGAAGCTTAGTGCCTTCACTGTCACCAATTTGCTCAGGTGCCTTTTGATTCGGATTGTTGGGCTTAGGTCTTTGTTGGAAATTTGGCCTTGGTCTATTCGAATCATTATCCCTAAACCGATTTTCATTCGGGCCTTTTTTAAACCCACCTTTATTTTTTGAACCCCCGTATTTCTTATCCATCCGATCTAAATCAGAGTTTAACTGGGATAAGCTCAGTTTTTCAACTACCGGTGCATCAGGATTAAGATCTTCGAATGACTCAGGGATAATACCTTTCTTATTTAAATCGATAATCTCTTGAACACGATCACAGGAAACAGGAATCCAAATAGCCTCTTCCCCTATAATTCCAAACCACATCATTCTTTTGAAAATATCTGTTTTTTGTAGAACAGCTTCGCCTTTCTTTGTTTTTATTCTACCCTCGATCGTTGGTATGCCTTTTAAAGCATCCATATAAGTCTCTAATTCATAATTTAAACAACATTTCAAACGACCACACTGGCCGCTTAATTTTACCGGGTTTAACGATAAATTTTGATAGCGAGCTGCTGCCGTCGTGACATTTTTAAAGTCGGTCAGCCACGTAGAACAACATAATTCTCTTCCGCAAATCCCAATACCCCCTAATCTTCCTGCCTCTTGACGCAACGAAATTTGTTTCATTTCTACCCGAATTTTAAATTCGGTAGCCAATAATTTAATTAATTCCCTGAAATCAACTCGGTCCTCCGAAGAATAATAAAATACGGCTTTAGTGCCATCGGACTGAAACTCAACATCAGAAAGTTTCATATTCAATTTCAAATCTTGTATGATTTGTCGGCCACGGTACATCGTAGGCAAGTCGCGAGCAATTGCCTGCTCATGCTTTTCTGCATCCTTTTCATTGGCAATTCGAACAATATTTTTCAGGGTCTCGTCGTCTTTGATCGACTTTTTTAGCAACTGGAGTCTGACAAGTTCACCTTGCAAAGAAACTACACCCAAGTGGATACCTGTAGATGATTCGATCATCACTGGATCTCCTGTATGCAAAATTAGTTCGGTGGAATTTCTAAAGTATTCCTTCCTTCCCCCTTTGAATTTTACTTCTACGATTTGAAAACGTTGAAATTGAGGCACATCCAAATCGGATAGCCAATCAAAAACATTCATTTTATTGCAGGCACCTGTGCCACAACTGCCATTACTTTGGCAGCCTACAACTTCTCCTTCAACTTTTTTCGATCCACATGATCCTGTGGAGCACGATTTACATCCCATATTTTTATATGTAAATCAGCTTTTAATTCTTAAATCTAAGAACATCTAAGCCGATATCTCGTCTAAAATTTTTACCCTCATATTTTGCCGTAATTGCCGCCTTTTGCGACTTTTGAATGGCATTTTCTAACGTATTTGAGGTACCTGTAAAGGCCATAACTCGACCCCCATTGGTCATTATTTCTCCATTTGTTTCCTTTGTTCCCGCATGGAAAATGTAGGCATCCTCTATTTTTTCTAAATTTGAAATGACATCCCCTTTCCTATAAGTCTCGGGATATCCTCCAGCGACCACCATGGTCGTAACAGCGTACTGACTTGAAATCTGTAAATTTTGTTCACTCAAAGTACCGTTTGAGGAAGCAATCAGTAAAGATAGGAAATCAGATTCGATTCTTGGTAATACTACTTCAGTTTCAGGGTCACCCATCCGAGCATTGTACTCGATGACATAGGGTTCGCCTTCATGATTCATTAGGCCAATAAATATAAATCCTTGGTATTTAATTTTTTCCGCATGAAGTCCGTGCAAGGTAGGGTCTATCACTTTCGTTCTGACTAATTCCATGAATTTAGCTGTGGCAAATGGAACCGGGGAAACAGCACCCATCCCTCCCGTATTTAAGCCTTCATCATTATCTCCAATACGCTTATAATCTTTTGCCTCGGGCAAAACCACATAATTCTCACCATCGGTTAAAACAAAAACAGAAAGTTCGATGCCCCTTAGAAATTCTTCAATCACCACTTTTTCAGAAGCGGCGCCAAATTTCGATTCCAATAGCATTTCTTCCAGAGTCTCTTTAGCCTCCTGTAGGCTTTGTGCGATAATGACCCCTTTTCCCGCAGCTAATCCATCTGCCTTTAAAACAATAGGTAAACTTTGCTCTTCTAAATAGAGCAAACCGTCTTGAATAGTTTCTTTTGTGAATGTTTTTGAGGCGGCCGTTGGTATGCCATATCGATGCATAAAATTTTTCGAGAAATCCTTGCTTCCTTCCAACTGAGCACCATCTGAACCCGGTCCCACAATTCCTACGTGTTGTAAGTCGGGTTGCGATTCAATGAAATTTCTAATGCCCAGAACTAATGGTTCCTCCGGACCTACAATGACCAAGTCAATATGATGTGTACGTATAGCAGCGACAATTCCCTCAAAATCAGTGACCTCTAAGGCTAAGTTTATGCCCAAATTAGCTGTTCCAGGATTACCGGGGGCAATAAATAAATGACTCAATAAATTACTTTGAGAGATTTTCCATGCAAATGCATGCTCACGTCCCCCCGATCCCAATATCAATACATTCATACTTAATGATAGTTCTAATTCGCTAATTCACTTAAAAACTTGATTCTCATTAATCTGAGTTCTTCCTCATTTACATCCTCAATATTGCAGTTTTCTAATGCTGTCGCAATATTATCAGAATCTGCACTCATGAAATATTCGAAAATCTCATCCTGCTTATCAGGTTCTATTACTTGATTAATAAAATAATCTAAGTTCAATTTGGTCCCAGAATAACAAATGGTTTCAATTTCTTGGATTAAATCCACCATGGAAATTTCCTTTTGCTCGGCAATAATATCTAAATCAATTTTTCGATCTACCTGCTGGATGATATGAATTTTAATCTTTGATTTATTAACGGTCGATTTCACGACAACTTCTTTGGCCGTCTCTATTTCATTTTCCTCCACATATCGAATGATGGCGTCAATAAATTGTTTTCCAAATTTCACCACTTTCCCCATCCCAACGCCATTAATCTGAGCCATTTCTTCCTGTGTCGTAGGATAGGTGGTGGCCATCTCCTCCAAAGAAGGATCTTGAAAAATAACATAAGGAGGCAAATTCTTCTCTTTGGCTACCTTTTTTCGAAGATTCTTTAATAACTCAAATAAGGCATCATCATAGGCTTTTGCTCCTAATGCTAAACTTTCTTCCGCATTTTCTAAATCAATGGCCTCCTTCTCATAATCATGGTCTCTCGAAAACGTCAACGGATGTGAGTCTTTTAAAAATGCATGCCCCTTCTCCGTAATCTTTAAAATGCCATAATTTTCAATATCCTTTTCCAATAAGCCATAAATCAAAACTTGTTTGATAAACGAAATCCATGGGGATTTGACACTTTCAGGATTAGGTTCTTTGGCCGATCTTTTACGTAATTGCGGCTTTTTAGGATTTCCATCCTCATCTTCATCGTCCTCATCCTCTTCTTCTACAATTTTATTCCATGAAACTTCTTTGCCTACGCCAAAAACCGACAGCTTAGCCTGTTCATTACTGGTGATATAAGGGTTGTTTTTACCCTCCAATACATCAGCAATATGCTCTACCTCAAAACTTTCCCCTGTTTGTTTGATGGCTTCTAAAACCCAACTAACCTCTTGTTCAGCCTTGTAGGTGGGTGTTGGGTGCATGCAATTATCACAGAATCCACAATTATCAGCCATGTACTCTCCAAAATAACCTAATAGCTGCTTTCTTCTACAAACCCCTAAATTGGCATAATACACCATTTCGGTCAACAATAACTTGGCATTTTCTTTCTCAGATACCGCCTTGTCCTTATTGAATTTATCTAATTTCAATATATCATCGTAGGTGTAAAACAAAATACAAGTACCCTCAAGTCCATCTCTTCCCGCACGACCCGTTTCTTGGTAATATCCCTCAAGTGATTTTGGGGCATCATAATGGATAACAAATCGAACATCTGGCTTGTCAATTCCCATGCCAAATGCAATAGTAGCTACCATCACCTCCACCTCTTCATTCAAAAAGGCTTCTTGGTTAGTCATACGTACTTGCGGTTCTAAACCCGCATGATAGGGAAGCGCTTTTACGCCATTGACTAATAATAAATCCGAAATTTCCTCAACTCTTTTTCTACTCAAACAATAAATAATACCTGCTTTGCCACTATTTGATTTGATGTAACGAATCAACTGCTTATCAATATCTTTCTTTGATCGGATTTCGTAATACAGATTTTTACGATTAAAAGAAGATTTAAATACGTGCGCATCTTCTAAATTAAGCGTTTTCTGAATGTCCTGTTGAACTTTAGGAGTAGCCGTTGCCGTCAACGCTATGATGGGTAATTTGTCATTTATGGACTCTATGATCGTCCGAATCTTTCTGTATTCAGGCCTAAAGTCGTGCCCCCATTCTGAGATACAATGTGCCTCGTCGATCGCAACAAAAGAGATATTGGCCTGCTTTAAAAAATTTAAATTTTCTTGCTTATTTAGCGATTCAGGCGCGATGTACAATAACTTAACTTGGCCATTAATCACCTCGCTTTTCACCCGATTAATTTCAGCACGAGTTAACGAAGAATTTAAAAACTGCGCATTGATGCCAAAGGCAACCATTTGGTCCACCTGATTTTTCATCAAGGCAATCAGCGGTGAAATAACGATCGCCGTACCTGGCGAGACAATGGCAGGCAGTTGATAGCAAAGGGATTTGCCAGCGCCCGTAGGCATTAATACAAAACTATTATTTCCCTTTAATGTATTTTGAATGATAGCTTCCTGCTCCCCTCGAAACTGACTAAACCCAAAGGTTTTTTTCAGTTCTTTACTCAGTAATTCTTTTGTTATAGTAATCGGCATATAGTTTAAGTCGGCTGAATTGTTTTGTCCTTTTGTTTTTTTAAGATTTATTTTAAACCTTCAAAAAAAACCTTCTAATTTTGAAATTAATCAAAAATATCCAATCCACAGCAAAAAAGATTAGTAATTAAGGTTGAGTCCAATTTTATCACGAAATGACGCTATCGACGTCCATTTAAAATGGAAAAATCGACTTAAATAGGTGTATTTTTGCCGCCTAACGCATTCTGTTTGAGGATTGTACTAGCATTTCATCTTTTCTGATGAGCCGATTGGCTATCATATTGGCCAGTAATGCGACTACCATCGCATAAAATCCGAAGCCATAGGCTCCTTGGTTTTCCGGTTCAAATACAGGCATCGCTTGTTTGAAAATAATCCAAAATGTATAAGCCATCGAACCGGCTATTAATAATGAATTTACTAGACCAAGGGTCATTTGGCGCATTCTGTTTTTAAACGAAAAGAGTATGAGTATCGTCAAAAGGGTCGATGCAATCAGCAATAGAGCAAGGACAATATGGGAATGTTCATTGACCAAGGCCCCATTTTGAGAAATGGTCCAATGAGTATTAGTCAATTCCGCACTTTGTCCTGAAATACCCGTTTTTGTCCATATAGGCCAACCATATCCTACGAAGCTTTGCGCTAATACAACGATGGCTAAAAAAATGGATTGTGGTCTTTGTATCATGTTAAATCTTATTTTTAATAGGCAAAACTAATTATTTTCTTGAAATTGTTTGGCCGCAATTTTAGCGGATGACAAGCATAATGGGATTCCTCCTCCTGGATGGACACTTCCTCCTACCCAATACAAATTTTTAATTGCTGACCTGTAATTGGGATGTCTCAAAAACGCCGCAAATTTATTATTGGACGCATTTCCATACAGTGCGCCACCGGAAGAGGAAGTTCTACTTTCAATCGACCGTGGGTCTAATATATCTTCGGCCACAATGTAGGGCGCAACATCTATTCCTAAGCATTTTGAAAGTTTTTGAATGACATTAGCCTTTGTTTTTTGAACTAAATTATCCCAATCCTGTCCCTCATTAGCGGGAGCATTGATTAAAATGAACCAATTTTCACATCCGACGGGTGCATCCTCAGTCGCAACTTTGCTCGATATATGAAGGTAAATTGTAGGGTCATCGATTAACGTTTTTTCCTCAAAAATATGTTTGAATTCCTCCTTATATTGATCTGAAAAGAAAATATTATGAACCCCTACGGCATCAAACTTTCGATTTACCCCCCAGTAAAAAATAATCCCAGAACTTGAGCGTTCTTGATTCAAAAGCTTTTTTGGGGATTGAATTTGGGGCAATAATTTTTTATAGCTTGGCCTAATGTCCATATTACTAGCGATATGATCAAAGGCAAATATACCTTTGGCTGTTTTTATCCCCACGGCTCGCTGGCCCTC
>JABMMK010000092.1 GCA_013205605.1 Cytophagales bacterium
CCTAACTTATCATTCATTCCATATACAGTGACCATCGAATAAGCCAATTTTGTAATTCGCTCCAAGTCGTTTTGCGCACCCGTTGATATTTTACCAAAAATGATTTCCTCCGCAGCTCTTCCGCCTAAGGTTACACACATCTCATCCATCAACTGCTCTGTACGATACAAAAACTGTTCTTTGGGTAAATATTGAGCGTAACCTAAAGCAGCAACTCCTCTAGGTACAATCGAAACCTTAACTAATGGATTCGCATGCTCCAAAAACCAACCCGCAATCGCATGGCCAGCCTCATGATAAGCAACTATTTTCTTCTCTAATGGAGAAATTAATTTATTTTTCTTCTCCAGGCCACCAATCACCCGGTCCATCGCTTCTTGGAAATCATCCATGTCAACGGCCGTTTTATTCCGACGCGCGGCAATTAAAGCCGCTTCATTACAAACATTGGCAATTTCAGCCCCAGCAAATCCAGGTGTTTGTGCGGAAAGTTCTTTGGGATCAACCCCTGGAGCCAATTTTACCGGTTTCAAATGCACTTTAAAAATAGCCTCTCGGCCAATAATATCCGGCTTGTCAATCGAAATAGTACGATCAAATCGACCAGGCCTTAAAAGCGCTGGATCTAATACATCAGGACGGTTTGTAGCCGCCAAAATGATAATTCCAGAATCAGTAGCAAAACCATCCATTTCAACCAATAATGAATTCAACGTATTCTCTCTTTCATCATTAGACCCTGGCATTTGACCTCTTCCTCTTGATCTACCTACCGCATCAATCTCATCAATGAAGATGATACACGGTGCCTTTTCCTTAGCTTGTTTAAATAAATCCCGAACTCGAGCCGCCCCCACACCTACAAACATCTCAACAAAATCAGAACCTGATAGAGAGAAAAATGGAACACCCGCCTCACCAGCAACAGCCTTCGCTAAGAGTGTTTTACCCGTACCTGGAGGACCTACTAGCAAGGCGCCTTTTGGTATTTTACCTCCTAAATCAGTGAATTTTTTAGGGAATTTCAAGAACTCAACGATCTCTTGAATTTCCTCTTTTGCTTCATCTAAACCCGCCACATCATTGAACGTAATCTTCACCTTTGCTTCCCCTTCGATTAGCGTAGCGCGGCTTCGTCCAATATTAAATATTTGACCTCCAGCTCCTCCACTGCCTCCCATACGGAAAAACAAAAAGTAAAAACTTAAGCCCATTAATATAAAGAAGCCCCATGTGCCCAACCAATCCAAAGGACCTGTTCTTGTTTCTGGAGTAGCAAAAATTCGCTCATTGCGAGGGAAATCCTTTTGACGATCTTCAAGAAATTGCTCAAAGCCTTCTTTTGAAATAATCGGAAACTCAAAATGTGGTCCCTTTTTAACCGAAATCATCCCCTGTGGAGAATCCTTGAAATATTTACTCACATAAGAAGACTTCAAACTCACCTCGACCAAACGATCATTCACAATCGCAACGCCCTCCACTTCCTTTTGAATAATCATGGATTCAAATTGATTTTGATTGATCTCCTGCAAAGTTCTTTGCTTGGTAAAAAAGAACATACTAACCATGGTAATGGCTAGACCAATCATCAGCCAACTCTGCATACCTCCAACTGGCTTTTTAGGTAATCTAGGTTGAATTCCCGAACGCTTACTGTTTTTAAAATTACTTCCTTGTTTAGCCATTTTGTTTTTAGGTATCTGGGCATTTAAACTTTAAAACAACTGAATTAGTTCGAAAAATTTAAAAATTATTTCAAATTAACTCCAATTGGTTTTAATCTGGGATATTGGTGAATTTAGCATCTCCCCATAGCTCTTCCAATTTAAAAAAAGCACGTTTGTCTTTCAAAAATACATGCACAATCACTTCATAATAATCCATCAAAATCCATTCTCGATTCGCCCTACCCTCCATGGCATGCACATGAACACGTGCCTGTTCCCAAACTTCTTTGTCGACCGAATCCGCAATAGCTTCAATTTGAGTGTCGGATGAACCCGAACAAATAACAAAAAAATCAGTAAAAGCATTGTGAACACCTCTTAAGTCCATCACGACAATTTCTTGAGCTTTCTTCTCTTGCATTCCCTTCACCACACATTGAACTAATACTTCAGATGAATCAATGTTAATAGCGACTTTTTTAGGACTTTTAGGCATAAATAATATTTAAACAAATAAAAAATTAAATTTGTTGTTGTAAACATAAATTTACGAATAAAATTTGAACAAATATCAAGCCCCCACTCGGTTCCTAGGCAAAAACACCAAATATCATGAAACATGTGCCTCTACGAATTCATTAGGATTCCAAGAGGCTCTTGAAAATCAGTTACCTGATGGTTTTGCATGGATTGCTGGACACCAAACGGAAGGCAAAGGGCAGAGGGGAAATAAATGGATAGCCCAACCGAATGAAAATCTATTGGTCTCCTATTTATTAAAGCCCAACAATCAGCAAGCCACTCATCAATTTTACTTGAGCAAGGCTATCTCCATTGGCATCCTTGAAGGAATACAAAAATGGGCCATAAATACATTATTAGATGAATTGCCCATTAAAATCAAGTGGCCCAATGATATCTACTTAGAGGAGCAAAAGATCGCTGGAATTCTAATCGAAAACAATTTCCAAGCAGGTAAATGGAACTTTTCCATTGTTGGAATCGGAATTAATATCAACCAAACCGAATTCGAAAATTTAAGAGCTAGCTCATTGAAAAAATGGACTAAATCTCCTGCTAAAATAGATATTCGAGATATTTTCAACGCCATTTCCATCGAAATCGAAAACTTTTATCAACTATTTCTTTCAAACAATTTTGAAGAAATAGACAGGGTGTACCATAAAAATTTATTCAGGTTGCAAACCAAGGCACTATTCGAAGATGAAACAGGAATATTTTCAGGAAAGATAATTCGGGTAAATCCAAATGGCCACCTCGTACTTGAAAAATCGAATGAAATCAAAGTATATGATTTAAAAGAATTAAGTTTTATTTTTAGCGAATAAGACCTATTTAAACGATGATATCTACCTACCAAAGTAATTTGGAAAATTTCTATTATTGGACTCATGAAAAACCCTATGAAATTTTCCTAAAACAACCGATAGGAGATAATTTCATCGATTTCACCTATCAAGAGGCTGAAAATCAAGTAAATAAATTAGCCGCATTCCTACAAGAGAAAGTCCAATCAGGACCCAAGCATGTAGGTATATTGGCAAAAAATTCAGCCTATTGGATTTTAGCAGATTTAGCCATTTCCTCAGCCGCTTGTGTCTCGGTTCCTTTTTATGCGACTTTAACTTCGGAACAATTAAATGAGGTATTGGTACATTCCGATTGCCAAGTACTCATTGTGGGCAAATTGGATCATTGGGATTCCATAAAAAGTGGTATACCCTCAAATGTTCTCATCATCCACACACCCGAATCCGAAGGAAAAGATTCAATCCAATGGAATGACATCCTCAACCAAGAGTTTCCAGCATTTCAGCCCCATAAACCACAGCACAACGAATTATCCACCATCGTGTATACTTCAGGCACCACAGGTACGCCAAAAGGAGTCATGATTTCCAATAGTTCGGTGACACAAGCCATCAATTTAGCGAGGAAAATTGCCCATTTAGATACGCCAAACGCAAGATTTATCTCCTATTTACCCTTATGCCATATTGCCGAAAGGAATATTGTCGAATTTGCCAGCATCGCTGCAGGCGGAACCATCTATTTCGTAGAAAATCTATTGAC
>JABMMK010000093.1 GCA_013205605.1 Cytophagales bacterium
AAGAAAGTTAGTTCGCCGGTCTCTTAAAAATCAATCTGAAACTGTCAACCTATTTCAGGACGACTCACTTATAATTTTAATGGATCGTTTAATATCTTGATTATAGCTCCCGATGCTGTCCTATACAAAAATCAATCATGTCAACTTAATAATTCTTTTAAGTTGACAGATTTAAAGAAGACAATTATTAGGGAGACAAATATTCCAATGAACATGGCGCCTATAGTGATTAAACTACGCTTAGGGCTCGATCTTGATAAAGGAACTTGTGCTGGTTCCAATACTTTGAAAATGGGAGTTTCTTTTTGCACTTTTATCTGCGCCTCACTTAATTGACTTGTTAAACTTGAATAGAGGTTAAATGCTAAATCAACTTCATATTGCAATTTTTTCTCTTGTGTTTTTGCCACATTTAAAAATCTATTTCTATTTTGATCTTTGTAATTTGAAAAAGTAAATAATGCCTGATCATAGCGTTTTCTAGCTTCAGCTTGTCGAGAAGTCAAAAACTCCATTTCCTTTCTTACTTTTTCCGTTCGATAGTTGACAATATACCTAGTTAATTGACTTTGAACTAAACTAGTTAGATTAGCAGCTATAATTGGATTTTGCAGGGTACAAGTTATGCTCAAAAACATTGTTTTTTTGTCCACCTCAACTTGAATGTAACTTTTTAATTTCTTTAAGATTTGTGCTTCTTTTAAATTAATATTGATGAAGTCTATAGTTTGCCCTGGGGTTTTTGGAACATTTAAGTCTTTTAAATCAGCATCTGATAATTCTTTTTTGGCTCTTTCTTCTTCTAGTTTTTCACTATCATATAATTTTATCGGAGCGTTTGATTGATGTTCTTTAAGGTAATCTTTTAAAACTTGCCATTTTTTAATTTTGGGATTATAAACTTTTGCGTTAACTAATTCTTGAAGAAAAGGGATACTTGCTACAATATTGGGATACATCGCCGGTTGTATCGCATCCACGCCGGTTGCCCCACCAATGTTGATTCCCGCTAAACCAGCTAATGAAGACAGACCTCCTAAACCTCCGGCCATTCCACCACCTGATTTACTATCTGCCGATTCAGGAACCATTTTAACTGTGGCTTCATATTCGTTATTGATAGTCAAAGAATAAAGGGCCCCTAAAACAGCAAATAGTAATGCTGTGATGGCAATAAGAAATTTATACTTCAATAGCGCACGCCAAATTTCCCCAAAATTGATTGAAATTTCGTCGTCTTGTACCTGCTTAGAAATTGGATTCTCGTTGTTTGACATGAAATTTATTTTGGTAAATTATTAACTAAAGTAATGATGGCAAAAGAAACGGATACTAAACTTGACGCTAATCCGATGGCTTCAGCCGCTGTTAATCCCTTTTTAGCATTTTTAGGCATTTCTGGAATAACAATTTCCGCTCCTGGGTTTATTTTAGGATATTTTTTAAAAATCAGGAATCTTTTTATTTGGTTAGAAACACCATTGGAATAAGTAATATAAGTCAGTTTTTTATCAGCATTTTGAGAATATCCACCCGCTTCCGCAATATAATCCCTCAAACTATATCCTTCTTTATAGGATACTGCTAATGGATTTTGAACCCCACCCGTAAGTTTTATGGTCTGCAAAAGTCTTGGAATTGTCAATTGGTCTCCAGCCATTAATTGTAAATTTTCTTGGGATTCTGGGTTTAAAAGTATTTCCTTTAAATTAACACCTACGGTTGTTGAATCCCTAAATAGTTTAGCTCCCTCTAAATAGCCTTCTGCTCTCAAACCCCCAGCTCTCATTAAAATGTCAGAAATTTTTTGCTTGTTATTTTGAATGGCATAGCTTCCCGGATAATTAACCATACCTAATATTTTCACTGATCTTTGCTCCTCATAATTAGGAGCTCTTCGGATTGAAACAATATCAAAAGGCTTCAATTCCATTTGAGAACCTTCATTATTTAATTTTAGACTTCCATCAATATCAAACGTAATGATTTCAATTTTATTCGTTAATATATCCCCATTTCCATGGTTAATAATTCTTCTAGCTAATTCTAAATTGGAAAAACTGGCAGATTCTTTGAAACCTTTGGCCTGTAAAATTAAATCCCCCACTTTCATGCCATCTTTAAACTCAAACTCACCAGGCTCATTCACTTCTCCTAGTATATTCACAAATCTTTTTTCTCTTAGATTAACGATGGAATAAACATTTAAAACATCTTCTCGCTGTAAATTTATATCAGCAATCTCACCTCTAAGAATTTTACCCAAATCGATGGATAGTACTTCTGGATCAAAATTTTCCTTTCTTCTGGTTAAGGTAGCCCGACTCATGAATGCATCTTCCCTTAATCCTTCCGCTTTTTTGACTAATTCTTTAATGCTGGTTAAACCGGTTTCTAAAGCATACATCCCTGGTCTGAAAACAGCGCCTTGGACTTCTACTTTATTCTCATACCTTTCGATAATGGCACCTACTGAATACTTGTCCCCATTTTGAGGCAAGAAATTTCCTACTTCTTCTTGGGTGATGTTTAATAACTTTAATTCCCTAGACGTATTCCTACGTACATTAATCATGTAGGTATAAGCCTTTTCAGTAAATCCTCCCGCAAATCTTAATACGTCTTTGAAAGTTTCACCTTTGATGGATTCAAATATCATAGGCCTCTTTACCTCTCCCGACATTTCAATTCGGTTTTCATAATCTGTTACCCGGATAATATCTTGATCTTGTAAATGAATATTGTCTTTTTGGTCGGCTCTCAATAAGAAATCATATAAATCTAAGGTCCTGACGACTTTGTTTCCTCTGATGATACGAATATTTCTATAGGAACCATTATTGCTAGGTCCACCTGCTAAATACAATGCATTAAACACAGTGGCCAAAGAAGATACGGTATATGTTCCTGGTAATTTAACCTCCCCAGTTAAGGTAACTTTAATGCTTCGCACATTCCCTAAAGTAACTTGCGCAGATGATCCACTTCCTGGTTTATTTAGACCTTGATAAAGCTGACGTAGACGACTAACAATCCTAACCGTTGCTTCATCCACAGTTAATCCATTAATATAAATAGGGCCTAGATTTAAAATTTTAATCGTTCCCTCTGGGCTTAATTTAACCTTGAAATTATCCAATACATCACCAAAAATATGAATGTCTAATTCATCATCAGGTCCTAATTGATAGCTTTTAGGAGTAGCTATACGCATATCAGGCTCAAAAGTTAAATTGTCATTATTGAATAAATCAGCACCAAATATTTTTTTATCCAAAAACTTGGATATTCTCATTTGTAATTTATTGTATTCTAAAACAAGACTATCATTATAAATATCTAGCGGATAGGTCAATAATTTGCGTTCATCTAAGGTTAATGGCAACTCTTTTTCATTTCCGTCTTCGTCAAATAAAAAGTCCATTTTTTTTGGCAGACCCGTAACAGGGTATATCATGTTATATTTATTATTAATGGAATTCGAATTATTATTTAACAATTGGTTTGTACTAGATTTCTTTTTACTTAGATTTTTTGCGCCTGTTCTAGATTTGTTTGACGTACCTTTTGAAGGACTTAGGCCATTTTCATCATTTTGATTATTTTTAGCATAAGGATCATTATCCTCTACTGCAGAGATTCGTCCCCTCATTTTTGCAATATCTGCCGCTGTATATCCTTGCGCTTTAGCCGCTTTTTCAATTTGAGCTTCTGTCATTCCACTCGACTGTGCTCTTTCCAGAAACATGGCAATCTCATCATCCGTTAAGTCATCTACATTTTTTTTCGGACCTGTTTGAGCCATCGAAATACTCGCTACCAGGGTAAACATTAAAACAAGGGAAAGGAATATAGGACGTATAACGCTATTCGAAAATTTCATATTATTCATGAATGGGTATAAAATACAGGCAAATTTA
>JABMMK010000094.1 GCA_013205605.1 Cytophagales bacterium
CATTGCTGCTGCCTTATTTTCATTATTAAATGCAATCATTCTATTTGCATCTAGCGGAAAAAGAAATAAAAGAAATAAATATTTAGCGTTCATATTTTTATATGTGACATTAAGAGGTTTTGCATCAGTGATTGGTTTACAAGCTTTACATCCGTTTTTACAAAAACTCTTTTTTAACAATTTAATACCTTTATTTTTCCTATTTGGCCCCATCACTTATTTCTACATAAGGCTAGAAGTTTTAGACATCTCCTTTAAAATAAAGAGAGATTTCAAGCATTTACTCGTTTTTTCTTTATCGTTCATTAATATGGTGCCATATTACATGAGTGCAACTAATTTCAAAAATGGCATCATTGAATTATCTTTTCAAAATCCCCTTAGCTATTTATACGTTAATTTTTGGATGTTTGACTCACCCGCATATTATATAGGAGGTCCCATTCACACCCTTTTTTATTTGACACTTAGTTTATATACCGTCAGTAATAGAAGTCACTCACTATCAAAAAAATTATCCGATGTTAGTTTTAAAGTGCTTAACAATTGGCTCTATGTATTCATTACTATTTTTTATGCTTTCACTATTTCAAATTTCATTTTCGCCACCTTTGTGTATGTAACAGGAAATTCATTATTCCTGATGCCCCCAATAGTTACAGGGATTATATTCTTGTATTTAAACGTGCAAATCTATAAGCACCCACAAGTGTTATTTGGGATTAAATTCAGTAAATCACCCAATGCTAATGCCATCGTTCTCATTAATAAGGCAAAGCCTAACATCGAAACGGAAGCCTCTTTTGAGATGAAATTCAATCAACATTTGGAACAATATCATGTAAACAAAGAGTACATAACATCTGATTTCACCATTTCATTTATAGCCAAAGACCTAGAGGTACCTGAATACATTTTGAATAATTATTTCAAAAACGAACTCAAAGTAAAATTTACAGATTTCAGAAATGAATTACGGATTAAATACTACTGCGAATCAACAAACAAAGAGGATTTAAAACGATATACGGCAAACGCAATCGCAAATAAATATGGATTTAGTAATATCAAGAGCCTTAAAAAAGCATTTGATACATGTCAAGCAGAAAGTTATGAGGCTTTTCATTCAAAATTAATGAACAACTAACATGTATACATTCATTCTTTTTTTATGTTTCATGGGATCGTATCTTTTATTCACCAATGGTAGAAATAAAACAGCGAACCAATTTCTAGCTATTTTATTTTTGTTAACAGGCATACAATCATTGTCCCACATTAAAATCATTGAGGAAATCGAAATTCATATTGCGTCCATCTTTTTTATTAACACTGCGTCTATTTCATTTCTCATAGGCCCTGCTTTATATTTTTATGTAAGAAGTTTAATCAATCCGAAATTTAAACTACAAAGAAATCACCTAGTGCATTTGTTGCCCTTTTTAATATTCTTTATGGAAACATTACCTTATATATGTAGTCCCTACTCCTCAAAAATTGAATTAATCAATGCCATCAAAATCAATCCCATTCAAATATTAGACATTCCCCTTCTAATAGGAAAATCAAATTTATATTATTTTATAAGACCCGTTGTTTTACTCTTTTACCTATACATAACCACACGATTTTTTCAAGCTAATAAATTCTTATTATCGAAACATTACAGTATATTTCAGACTAGAGTACTAACAAGGTGGGTTAAAATAATAATCATTTTTTCGGTGATCATTTATGCATCTAATTTAATATTTAATACCTATAATTATTTCACAAGAGATATCAATGGATTAATCATAATGAATCGCATAGCAGCCACCAGTCTTATGGTTCTTTGCATTCAGTTATACATTAACCCCTATGTGCTGTTTGGATTTACAGAAGTAAAATACTTTTCTAATACATCTCTGATTGCCAGGCTATATTCAGTAAAAGAAAAAACAGCTTACTCACAAGAATGGATAGATGATTTATGCAGGCAATTTGATCAATTAGAAATGAATAAGTCCTATCTGCAGTCAAGCTATTCCATGAAGCAACTAAAAGATGAATTGCAAATTCCGAGCAAATCCATTACTTATTACTTCAGTGAGATTGCTAAAAATTCATTTTCAGAATGGAAAAATAAAAAAAGAACTGAGCATGCAATTAAATTGATCGACGAGGGTTATTTACGAAAATACACACGTGAACAATTGGCCAAAGAATGTGGATTTCTTTCCCGTTCCAATTTTAATCAAGCATTAAAAAGCTATTCACCAAAAA
>JABMMK010000095.1 GCA_013205605.1 Cytophagales bacterium
ATTCTATTTAGGATATTTTATCATGGCACTTCCGGCTGGATATGTAATGAAAAAGTTAGGATACAAAATGGGGATACTCATTGGATTAGTATTATACGCTGCAGGTGCATTTTTGTTTTATCCTGCTGCAGAAGTTAGATTATATTCTTTCTTTTTGGCTGCCTTATTTTTAATCGCCAGCGGAATCGCATTTTTAGAAACTGCAGCAAATTTATATGTTACCGTGCTAGGTGATCCTAAATCAGGAGATTTTAGATTAAATTTTGCTCAATCCTTTAATGGAATTAGCATAATTTTAGGACCTGTCATAGGCGGTTTTTTTATATTTTCAGATAAGGAATATAGCCGAGAATTATTAAATAGTCTTCCAGTAGCCGAGGCAGAAGCCATTCGCATATCGCAAGCCAATTCGGTTCAGTTGCCATATTTAATCATAGGCGTAGTTGTAGCAATAGTAGCCGTATTATTTGCCATTACTAAAATGCCTGAAGTATCAGAAACAGCTAATAAAGTAGTCAGTCAAACAAAAATATCAATTTCAAGTTTGTTGAAAAATAGACATTTATCGTTGGGGATTATTGCTCAATTTTGTAATGTGGGGGCACAAGTATCATTATGGGGTAATTTTGTCGATTTGAAAATTGATTTAGCCAGTGATACAAATTTATGGATTGTACAAAAAATATATCAAACCACTAGTTCGATGTCACCCACTCAAATTGCTAGTTTTCATGCATCTTTTGCCTTTGTACTTTTTATGTTTGGTCGATTCATTGGCACCTTTTTTATGAGTAAAAATGATTCCAATAAAATACTTGGAATTTACTCAATCGGAGCTGTCATATCGATTCTAATATCAATTTTTGGAGGCGGAGTTTATGCATTAGTGGCATTAATGATGGTTTATTTCTTTCAATCAATTATGTTTCCAACTATATTTGCATTAGCATGTAAAGACTTAGGAGAAGGTTCTAAATTAGCTTCTTCTTTAATTATTATGTCAATCGTAGGGGGGGCAATTATTCCACCCATTACAGCGGCATTATTTAAAGTTAGTACGCCTGTAGCTCTTATAATCCCTTTGCTTTGTTTTATATTCATTGTATATTATTCGTACAATGGATATAAGTTGCCTATCAAAAAAATATAATGAAAAAATATATTTTAATTTTAGATTTAGTAAATGATGAAAAATTGATTTCTGAGTACATAGATTACCATAAAGATATACCATTAGCCATCAAAAACAGTATTTTGGATGCTGGTATTATATCCATGGAAATATATAGGTTTCATGACCGCATGGTTATGGAAATTAAGGCGAATGATGATTTCAGTTTTGAAAATAAAAATGAATTAGATCGTAATAATTCTCAAGTCATAGCTTGGGAAAAACTTATGTCTACTTATCAAAAAAACATTCCAGGATCTCCTGAAAATGTAAAGTGGGTTTTGGCCGAGAATATTTTTAAATTATAAATAATGATTACGAAAAGAAAGACTTTTTTGCAAATTAATGACGATGACAATTTGTTAGTAGCGTTACAGAATTTGAAAAAAGGAACTGAAATTATTCACAATGGTAACCGTATTATTTTACAAGATGATATTGATGCCAAACATAAATTTACTACTGAAGCTATTCCAATGAATGGAGAAGCCATTATGTATGGTGTTTTGGTTGGCATAGCCAAACAGGCAATACCTAAAGGAGGTTTAGTTCATACATTTAATTTGCATCATGCTTCTCAAGAGTTTAAAGGTAAAATCAAAGATTATCATTGGTCTCCACCCAATGTAGATAAATGGAAGCAATTAACATTTAATGGTTTTCATAGAGCTGATGGCCAAGTAGGAACTCAGAACTTTTGGCTAGTAATACCATTAGTATTTTGTGAAAATAGGAATATTGAATTGTTGAAAAATGCGTTTATCAATGGGTTAGGTTTTCAAAAAAATGACCCTTTTACTGAGCAAGTAGTTATTTTGAAAAACCAAATTCAAAATGGGGAAAAATTAAAATTACCTGAGTTTGACAAGTCTAAGAAAACGACATTAGTCCACAAAAGTGATTTGTTTAAAAATATAGATGGAATAAAATTTTTAACTCATGAAAGTGGTTGCGGAGAAAATAAAGAAGAATCGGATAATTTATGTTCTTTGTTGGCAGGTTATTGCTTGAACCCCAATGTAGGAGGGATAACCATATTAAGTTTAGGTTGTCAAAATTCTCAAATTAGCTTGTTCCAACAAAAATTAAACGAAAAGGATCCTAATTTTTCTAAGCCATTATACATTTTCGAACAGCAACAAGATGAAGGAAGTGGGGTAGAACAAATGTTAAGTGAAGTAATTCATAAAACGTTTGAAGGATTAATTGAAATAAATAAATGTCAAAGATCTCCTGCTCCTTTATCAAAACTACGTGTAGGAGTAAAATGTGGGGGCTCAGATGGATTTTCAGGTATTTCTGCTAATCCAGCCATTGGACATACCGCTGATTTAATCGTATCGCTAGGGGGAACTGTAATGATTGCGGAATTTCCTGAATTATGTGGAGTGGAACAAGAACTTCAAAATAGATCCATTAATAGCCAAGTTGCGGATGATTTTGGTCTCATGATGCGTGAATATGCGAAAAGAGCTGCAGCGGTAGGTGCTGGTTTTGATATGAATCCATCCCCTGGTAATATTAAAGATGGATTAATTACCGATGCAATAAAGTCTGCTGGCGCAGCAAAAAAAGCTGGATCTTCACCTATTGTAGATTCTCTTGGGTATGGAAAGTATGTAACAAAAAGTGGTTTAAATTTAGTTTGTACTCCTGGAAATGATGTTTTAGCTACAACGGGTATGGCTGGAGCTGGTGCTACTATTCAATTGTTTACCACGGGTTTAGGAACGCCTACAGGTAATCCTATTTGCCCAATGGTTAAATTATCAACCAATACTAGGTTGGCAGAAAAGTTGCCTGAAATAATAGATATAGATTGTGGACCCATCATTTCGGGTGATAAATCTGTAGAAGAAATAGGGGAAGAGGTTTTAAATTACATCATTAAATTAGCCTCAGGAGAAATTAATACTAAGGCAATGGACTTAGGTCAGGATGATTTTATGTTTTGGAGAAGGGGCGTTAAATTATAATATAATGGTATGATTTTTTCATTAAAAAATAAGGTGGTTATTATCACAGGAGGTAGTTCTGGTATCGGAAGAGCTATTTCGATATTATTTGCCCAACAGGGCGCGGAAGTTCATATTTTTGATTTACAAAGTCCATTAAGTGATGAAACTATATCCGAAGTAAAACAATTCAATACAAGTTCCAATTTTCATCCGGTGGATATTACCAATGAAACTTTAGTTTTAGATGAAATTAATTCACTAGAAAAAATTGATATTTTAATTAATAATGCAGGGATAGCCCAAATTGGAAACGTTGAAAATACAAGTTCAAAAGACTTTCAGAAAATCTTTGATGTCAATGTTAAAGGAGCATTTAATTGCATCAAAGCCGTTATTCCAATCATGGTCAACAATAAGTCTGGCATAATATTAAATATGGCCTCTGTAGCTTCATCCGTTGGAATTCCTGACCGATTTGGATATTCGATGACAAAAGGAGCTATAAAATCCATGACCCAGTCTATAGCCAAAGATTATATTTCAAAAGGAATTAGATGTAATTGTATTTCTCCTGCAAGAGTTCATACGCCGTTTGTAGATGGATTTATACAGAAAAACTATCCAAATAATCAAGATGAAATGTTCAAAAAGCTATCAGCCTCTCAACCCATCGGAAGGATGGCTAAACCAATCGAGATTGCTCATTTGGCCTTATATTTATGCTCAGACGAAGCATCTTTTGCTACAGGTTGCGACTATCCTTTGGATGGTGGTTTTTTACACTTAAATAATTAAATATGATGAAAACAAAACTAATTTTTGCACTACTGTTCGTATCGACTTTGTTTTCATTCAAAGCTGATAATCCAATTAAAATTTTATTTTTTGGAGACTCCATTACGCAAGCTGGTATCGGAAAAACAGGCTATATAACTAAAATGGCTGAAATGCTTTCTTCGAAAGGCTTATCAGGAAAATATGAATTAATCGGAGCTGGAATAGGAGGGAACAAAATTTATGATTTATACTTAAGACATGAAGAAGATGTGATTGCTAAGAAACCTAATATTGTTGTAATCTATATTGGAATCAATGATGTATGGCATAAGACTTCCTCTAGAACAGGGACAGATTATGATAAATTTGAAAAGTTTTATCATGCTTTAATCGAAAGGATTCAACGATCTGGTAGTCAGGTAGTTATTTGCACTCCTACATTAATAGGCGAGAAGTATGATGCTACCAATGAGAACGATGGGGATCTGAATTATTTTTCAACCGTCATAAGGAAAATAGCTTTAGATGAACATTGTAAATTGATAGATTTGCGTAAAGCATTTTTAGATTATGAAACAAAATTTAATACCGAGAATAAAGCTTCGGGCATATTAACATCAGATAGAGTTCACTTAAATGAAGCTGGAAATGTTTTCTTAGCTGAAGTTATGTGGGACGTTTTAAAAGACCTAAAATAAAAAAAATGAAATTAGTTAGAATAGGAAAGCTTAATAATGAAAAGCCTGCAGTATTAATCAATGATAAATACTTTGATGTTTCAGATTATATACATGACTTTAATGAATCATTTTTTGAAAATGATGGCATCCGAAGTTTAGAAAATATTGTATCAAATAATGATTTAAAAGAAATACATAATCCTGAAAGGATTGGATCTTGCGTAGCTAGACCCTCAAAAATTATATGTATTGGTTTAAATTATATAGATCATGCAAAGGAAACAGGAGCTGAAATACCGAAAGAACCTATTTTGTTTTTTAAAAGTACATCCGCATTAAATGGACCATTTGATGACGTAATCATACCTAAAAATTCTACTAAGACAGATTGGGAGGTTGAATTAGCCATTGTGATTGGCAAAAAAGCGCAATATGTATCTGAAAAAGATGCTTATGATTATGTTGCAGGATACTGTTTGCATAATGATTATTCAGAAAGAGAGTTTCAATTAGAAAGAGGAGGGAATTGGTCAAAAGGTAAAGGTTGTGATACATTTGCTCCCTTAGGACCATTCTTGGCTAC
>JABMMK010000096.1 GCA_013205605.1 Cytophagales bacterium
GGGATAGAGAAGCATAACAACTTATTGATCTTAGTCGATCAATTCGAAGAGATTTTCCGTTTTAGTAAATTTGAGAGTGATTCTCGGGATGGAAAGCGTGACTCCGTTGCGTTTATTAACTTAATGCTGAAAGCAGCCAAACAGTCCGAATATCCAATCTACATCGTGATTACGATGCGCTCCGATTTCTTGAGTGATTGTACTGAGTTTAGGGGATTACCTGAAGCAATCAACGAGGGAAACTATTTAGTTCCGCGAATGACACGTGATGAGCGAAAAGACGCGATCGTTGGACCCATTTCAGTAGCGAATTCCCAAGTGAGTCCACGTTTATTAAATCTACTCTTAAACGATGTAGGTGACAATCCGGATCAATTGCCCATTCTACAGCACGCATTAATGCGGACCTTTGAATATTGGAAGAGCAAAGATTTACCCGATGCGGAAGTAGATTTGGTGGACTACGAAGGGATTGGTACGATGGAATATGCGTTATCTAAACATGCAGATGAGGCTTATGGAGACCTAAAGACAGATGATCAGCGTCGCATTTCTGAGGTGATTTTTAAAGCGTTGACAGATAAAGAATCGGACGCGCGTGGAATTAGACGCCCGTGTAAATTGGAAGATTTGTGCAAAATCACGAATTCGAGCATGGAGGAAGTGTCCGAAGTGATCAATATTTTCCGTAAGCAAGGTCGCGGATTTTTAATGCCACCGATTCAAGTGCCACTTCAACCCGACACCATTATTGATATTTCACACGAGAGTATTATGCGCGTTTGGAATAAATTGATTTTGTGGGTGGAAGAAGAGGGAGAGTCTGCCAAAGTTTATTTACGATTATCGGAAGCGGCCCTCATGCATAGCCAGGGAAAAGGTGGAATCCTTCGTGATCCTGAATTACAAGTGGCGCTGAAATGGCGAGAAGTATATCAGCCAAACGAAGTGTGGGCGTCACGTTACAATGATTATTACGAAAAATCGATTCGGTATTTGGAGTACAGTAAACAACAATATGATCTTGATTTAAAAAATAAAGAAGAAAAACAACGGTTGCGTTTATTACGTATCCAACGTGCAGCTATTTTTTTTGTTTTTTTATTGATTGGGGCGACATTCGGGGCGATTTATGCGTGGTCAAAAAAGACTGAAGCCGATAAGCAAACGAATTTAGCTCAACGTAAAACAAAGGAAGCTAAGGCAAGTCAACAAGTTGCAGTCTTACAAACCCAAAAGGCCGTCAAAAGCAAAGAAGAAGCTTTAAAGGAAAAGTTGCAGGCACAATTGAGTGAAAAGAAAGCGATTGAGCAAAAAACACTTGCGGATGCTGCGAAATTAGCGGCTGAGAAAAATAGAAAAGAAGCTCTCCGTCAAAAAGACGAAGCCGATATTCAGCGTATTGAAGCAGTGAAAAGTAAGAATTTGGCAGAAAGCCAAAGGCTCATTGCTCAAAAGCAAACAATACTTGCCAATGAGAATGAGTTGAAAGCCATAAAAGAAAAGAAGGTGTCAGATCGTTTGCGTGACTTAGCGACGAGCCGGATTTTAGCGAATGAATCTTTGCTATTTCTAAATGAAAATCGGACCGAGGAAAGTAAGGAGCGAATTTTGAAGTCCTACTTTTTAAATCAAAGTAATAAAGGACCTTCCCAAAACATCGATATTTTCAATGTGCTTCAAGCGTTCTGGGAGAAAAAAATAGCAGGTAAAAATATTTTGACCAAGCATACCTCTCCTGTTCGTGCAGTGGTAGCTTTTCCGAATTCGAATATGATTTATTCTGCGGATGAAAACGGGAATGTATGGCTGTCCGAGATGGGTGAATCTGGCTGGAAGTCGCTCCAATTTATCAAGATCTCGGAGCCAATACGTCTAATGAAAATTTCTCCTGACCGATCTAAATTAATTGCGTTGAGCGTCGAGGGAAATGGATATTGTTTCCAAATTTCAGAGGATAAATCTT
Organism: Cytophagales bacterium; assembly: GCA_013205605.1. Lineage (GTDB taxonomy): Bacteria > Bacteroidota > Bacteroidia > Cytophagales > Spirosomataceae > Aquirufa. The sequence goes on from JABMMK010000096.1 coordinate 1,967, forward strand.
TGAAATTACTTAGCAAATTTGCTTTTTCAGGTATTCCAAAATCCCTGTCATTCGTAGATGAAAATTTGTTTTTAGTCTTAAGTAATTCAGGAATTTCATCCTTTAAATTAGGTAAATACATAGAAAAAGGAACATTTTCTAGCCCAATACTATTCTCAAATTTACAAATTTTACCCAATGGCCATGTTTACGCTACGATGAAAAAGGCTATTCTATTTTTCACGGATTATACTCAGATTTCCGCCACACCTAAAATTAGGATTCCATTGCCTAGTGGAAAAAATATTCTTGATGCCGTTAGTCTTTGCGTAGACGATTCCGAAAAATTTGTGGCAACTGGGACATTAGATGGTCAGATTTTCATCAAAGAATTAGGCGATAATGGGAAGTCGGCCTACCAAATCCTTCATAAATCCGTTGTCAATTCATTGAAGTTTACCACCTTGAAATCGGGTACATTAATATTAGCTACTTCGAGTTTTGATCAAACAATCAAAATCATAGATGTGTACTCATTTGTCAGTAAAAATAAAATTGTGAACGATGGGAGTGATCAAGAAGATGTTTTAACAATTAAAAACCACTCAAAGTGGATTTATGGAATCGAATTCATTAAGAATCAATGGATTGTAACGAATGGAGAGGATAATAAATTGATTGCATTGAAGCCAGCTATGGTGGATTTATATACTAGTATTTTAAAGAAATAATTATGCAAAAGCAATTAAAGAACTTAGTCATTGGACTCTTATGTGTTCCTATTTTCTTTATTCAGATTCCGTTATTTAGTCAAACGTCTAGTTGCGGTCCCATCACTATCGAATCAGCTGAGTCCTTATATAACCTCGGTAAATTTGAAAATTGTATTCAGTTACTGAATGGCTGTCTTCAAAAAAATGGATTTGAGTTTAGTGAAAAAATTCAGGCATATCGCTTCATGAGCATGAGTTACTTAGCAAGCGATTCTGTCGATAAGGCTGATAAGGTCATTGCCCAAATGCTTAGTTTACAAGATAATTTCGAGCCCTTGTCGAATGATCCATACCGATTTAGAATAGAAGTAATCTTTCAACGCCAATTATTACGGGCCAATTTAATTTCTTCGGTATCAAAAAAAGCAGAAAATATTAAGTTGGCACCCGCTACCATTCAGTTGATCACCGAGGAGGATATTAAATTGCGAGGCTATCAGGATCTAGAATCCATTATGTACGATATCCCCGGATTTGACGTTTCCCGAGATTTTGGTATTACGTTTTCAACTTTGTATCAGCGCGGGTATCGTTCTGCGACGATGACAGAACGTACCTTATTTTTAATTGACGGAGTGGATAGTAATGAGCTTTGGACGAACTCCGCATTTATTACGAAACAATTGCCCATCACCCGCATAAAACGTATCGAGATTATATATGGCCCTGCTTCCACCATTTATGGTGCAAATGCCTTTGTAGGGGTTGTGAATGTTGTGACTAAAGGTGAGGATGATTATTTCCCTGCTGATAGACAAGAACTTGAGGGGAAAAGAAAGAATTTGGCGGTAGAAGCCTCGGTGGGATATAGCTCGCTGAATACGCGGTATGCAGATGTGACCATTGCCCAACGAGGCAAAAAAAATACTTATTTTTCATTGACTTCCCGGATTTACAACTCGGATGGATTCGATTTGTCAACGGATTCGAACTGGGATGGGATGTTAAATTATTCATCAGACGTATATCAATCTAATTTTACGCTAAATAAGCCTACAAAAGAGACGATTGCTAATTTTGTGAAGGCTGACCCTTCACGCAAATATTTTTCATTGTCTACAGATTCGAGTCGTATTAGCCCGACACCACTTGCGCTTTCAACCGCGTCTCAACTGGATGAAAAAGGGTATAAGCAAACATATAATGGGGTGGATCCCTCCAAGTTTTCGAATCCAATCAACAATTTTTATGTGGCAGGTAGAGCCCGATTGTCTGATTTTAATGTAGGTTTTGAATTTTGGAATAAAAATGAGGGTGCGGTAGGAACTTACATTGATCGAAACGCATCTCCTAATTCCGAGTTGACAAATTGGCAAGTACGACAATACAATGTCTTTATTAAATACCAAAAAAGACTTTCTGAAAAATTGTCATTTGATAATTTTACTTATTACCGAGGGACCGATTTTGGTGACAATTCGCGCGTAACTAATTACCGCAGTTATGCAAATAAGGCTTTGCCCTTTTATAATTTGGTATCGAGTAATGGGACTCAAATGGGTACTTTCGCAACGACTTATTACGGTCAAATTGCCACGCAATTTAAATCAGAATTTAAATTACAATATCAGATTTCTGATAAAATAGATCTTAACTCGGGATTTGAATTTAGGACAAATGCCATGCAAGGGGACTACGTAAAAGGGACTAAATTTCCGGCCATCCAATACGGTGTAGTAACCAATGGATCGACATTAGCGGGCGGAAATAACTTTAATGCTTATACTGCTAGTGCATATACTCAACTTAGCTATACAAATCCTTCGAAATATATTAATATTTCACTTGCTTATCGCTGGGACTACAACGTAATCCCGAAGGATCAAGCCGGTTTTGGAAATGTTTTTAATCCACGTTTTGCACTGGTTTATTATCCTGGTAAATTTATCTTTAAAACGTATTATTCCGAGGCCTTCATGGATGCTTCAGCTTTTAATAAGTTTGCCATTTCTGGTTCCCGCTTAGTAAACAACCCAGGCCTAAAACCGGAAAAGGTAAGCAACGTAGAGGTTTCTGCTCAATATACCTTTGATAAAACTCAGCCGAATAATTACATTGAAATTGCTTTTTACAATGCCTTTTATTCGAATACATTAGCCTTAATCAATTATCAAATTCCAGGTACGACCACCATAACGAACCGTTTCGAGGCCCTCGGAAAAGCTGATATTTCTGGACTTCAGGTGACTGGCAATTATCAAGCGTCTAAGCGATTGCAGTTTTTTGGTAATATGACGATGACAGATCCTACCGTTATTTTACAGTCGGTGAAAACACTTTCCGATTCACTGACCAAGAGAACGGGGGACATCGCTTCTTTTTCTGCCAATGCAGGTTTGAATCTAAGTTTATTGCCTTCGAATAGATTAAATTTTCATATGCGGATGAATTATATTGGTGAAAAGCCAACGGGCAAGCTAACGAGTATTTCGGACAATCCGCTTTCCAAAATTGACAGTTATATACTCATGCATGTGAATGTAGGTTATCAATTCACAAATCAAGTTCGCTTGCAGGTGGGATGTACTAATTTACTTGATACAGTCTATCGGTCTCCTGGAATTCGATTAGCTGATAATATTACGAATCCGCCCTCTATTCCACAATATGGTCGCATGTTCCAAGTTCAATTGTTATATAATCTAGTCAAATAAAATTTTGAAAAACTTATTGATTTCTATATTGAAAATTGACTTAAGGGAATCCGAGAAAGGGATCTTTTCTCTTCTTTCTTTTAATTCCTTGTTCACTGGTTTTTCAACTCAATTTTTTTTCATTGCTACCACAAGTTATTTTATTCAAAATTTAAGTGTCTCGCAATTGCCGATCGCCTTTATTTTTTCAGGACTGGCCGGGTATGTCTTAATCCTAATTTATAAAAAAATAGTCAGTTGGAAAGGTTTGATTTTTGCCCAAGTATTCTTTGCAATTCTATATGCACTTATTAGTTTACTCTTGTATTTTTTTCGTATTCTAGGAAAATCAGATCCACAAATTGTGCAGTTGACCGCCTACGTTGGTTTCATTTGCATCTTCCCTTTTTTGACTGTTTTAAATCTGGTTTTCTCATCCATCAGTTTGCAGGTTTTTGACATAAGTCAAAGGAAGCGATTGCTAGCTTTAGTGGGCATTGGAGAAATTGTTGCCAGTTTTATATCTTCTTTAATCATCCCTTCATTGGTTGGCTGGTGGGGAGGTTCCGAACAACTTTTTTTAGTATCGCTGTTCGCCATATTAATTTCTCTTCTTCCATTACGGAAAATTCTTATTCCGAAAATAGGTATTCAAAAAGTGATAAAAGCCGTTAATTTATCATTTATTGTTAAAGATTCGTATTTTCTGATGATGGCCGTAATGACGCTATTCTCTGTTATCGCTATCTATTTAGTTGATTACTCGTATCTCTTAACGGTTAAGTTTATATCGATACCCAATCATATCGATACGGCTATTTTAGTGTCTTTAGTATTCTGTGTAATCAAACTTGGGGAGATAATCGTTTCTGTTTATTCGTCCAGCTTTACGAGTACGTACGGTCTACATATTTCCCTTCTTATTTTGCCTGTTATATTAATTATGAGTTCCGCCCTTGGATTTATAACAGGTTTCTTTATGCCTGATCAATATTTAATTATTACCACCTTTTTATTAATCAATAAGGTCGTAGAGCGGGTCATTCGAAAAGGGATTTTAGTGCCTTCTCAAAAGGTATTATTTCAAGTAGCAGAAGCGGAAGAACGTGCGAAGATTCAGACATTAATTGAGGGTACTTTTACGCAAATAGCCACATTCTTCACTGGAATATTAATTCTCATTAACTCATACCTTTTCTATTCATTGACTGCCTATTGGTACTTATATGTGCTAGCCATTTCCTGTTTTGTCTTTGCAATCGGGTGGCTTTTTGCTTCACAAAAAGTGTATCAAAAATACAAATTGAAAATCCAACAATTCTTAAATCAAGGATTAATAACAAAATCTACGAATGTAAAAAAATCACCTGTTTCAGATTGGTTTGCTTCTATTTCAAAAAAAGAAGCTAGTTCGGAATTTATTCAAGGCTTTCATAGCCAACTTTTGACTATTGAGCAACTCGTTCAAACAGATCCTAAATCCTTTTATTTAAATCAAATTAAAGGTTATAATTCAAGGGAATTTAAACAAGTAGAAACGAATGATCCTGACGAATTATTTCGATTATGTTCCAAAGCTTTTTTTCATTCAGAATCGTTCGAATCACGTATGTCCATTTGTAGCTTTGCTACTTATTTTACTATTGAACAGAAATATGATTTTATAATAGAAAATTATCGAAACTTAAATCATCATTTGCAATACGCATTATTGGTCGAATTAACCAAGGGCGAAGATTTTGATCTGAAGGACCCCGCGGAACGTTTTTATGTGGGGGAATTGTGTTTTGAAAGCTGTGAATTAATTTTTTGGATTGATTTAGTCCTCGATGATTTGAAGGATTCTGCTGGTGTAGAATTAAGTCAGGCGTTGGTCAATTTAAGACGCCTTAAGATATTGCAGCTATTTGAATTACTAAAGTTAATATACAATTCGTCGTCCGTCGATATCATTGTAAATGTGTGGAAAAGTAGCTCAGAATCTACTGAAAACGAGGCTTTTGCGGTAGAGCTGCTTGAAAATTTGCTAGAAGGAGACTTGAAGAAGATCATTATTCCCCTTTTATCTGATATGCCATTGGTGCTTAAAAAGGAACGCTTAGACGAGCAATTAAATACCTATTCGCTGGATTTTTCTGCACGTTTAATCGACATCATGTTAACAAATATCTTGAATGTAGACCCTTCCTTGAAAGAGATGGCTGCCAAAATATACGCGGACAAAAAAGGTGAATCATCCATCTTTAAATATTACACGCACGACCTAATGGTACGTTTACATGCGTTGGCCGATGGGGGTAAAAATCAATCGGATTTCAACAATTTTGCCAAAGAATTGCGAACAAAATTACACATAAAACGTAATCCCAATCATATTTACACTGAAGACTTTCTATTTCAATCGTTTTTTTCCCTCAATCCACAATTGGGCTTTCTTAAAAAGTCAAAGCTAGATCAGCTCAGTGATCAGGATCAAAGTGCTTACATCGGAAAGATTGAAATCGCAGAAAATGAATATTCGGTGTCAACCTTTAATTTATATCTCTATTTACAACTCACGCACAAATATTAAATCAAATGTTGCCTACGCATCTTAAAAATTTAAGGATTATTGCAAAATATAGCGATGTAAATGCCGAGATTATTCAGTTTTTTGAACAAAATGACCCTGATTTTTATCCACCTATTAGCCAACGAACTCAGCTGACTAGTTTCATTGAATTAACATTTATTCATCGTGGATTTATCATTCTATTTGAAAAGGAGGAAAAGATTATTGGGTTAGCGGCCCTGTGTTTTGAAAATCCGACCTATCAATATTACTTACATTATATCGCTGTAAGTAAGTCACAGCGGGGTTTGGGAATTGGCCAAAAATTGATTCAAGCAGCTTCCTATTATGTGCAACAAGCGGGCGGTAGTCAATTAATTTTAACGAGCTGGTCTTCTAATGTGAAGGCAAAACATTTTTATAATAAAATAGGATTTGTAATCATTGACATCCTAGAAGATGATCGCTCACCTGGCATACATACGTATATTTTTGCACTAGATTTAGTGGATGGGATTATTACGAAACCTATCGCTGGTATGGAACTAATTATGGAGGATCAATCATCGTTGGAGAAAGTGCAGCGTGATTTTTTGGGAATTGATAAGGAGAAAAGCATTTTAGGTGTATTTGTTCACACACCCGAAAAAATGCAAGTCTGCGATGGAAATTTCTTCAAATATAAATTTTTTCAGCCATTTGCGCACCGAGCACCTACCCATGTTTTGAATCTAACTTATGTACATCCTGCGTTAGAATTGACTTTGGATGCGCCAGTTGAATATGTGAATTTACTTGATTTCTGCTCCCGTTACCTTGAATTAGGAACGAAGAACTATTTAGTTATTCATGAATCTATTGAAAAAATAAGTAATAAAATTGATTATCCACATTTGGTTTACTTGGATCAAACAGATGAATTAGTCGTTCAAGAGGCCGTTCAACTCGTGCTAAATGGCCAAAATCCAATGGATTATGCAGAAGATTTTCTGCAATTAACGAGCAAATATGAGTGTGATGGTTTATTGCTAGCAGTGAATGTCCTGTCCGGAATGTTTCATTTCCACAAGATGGTGAAAGGGAAAGTGATGTTCGACCCACTTCGTGATTTTGCCATTCATGTAGCAAGTCAGAGGTTGAAATTGCATTTTTCGGTAGATCAACTAGACAAGGTTAACTAACATGATAAAGCAGCATATTGTGTATTTCTTAAAATTTGGGACTTTTTTAATGAGTGTATTGATTTGTTGTATATCAAATGTATCTCTTGCGAATTCCTTGCTTGATTCGACAGTGGCAAGGGTCCCGGTGCCCACATTAATTAAGGGGAATTTACAGTTAACAAATAATGGTATTTCACCCGTTCCGTATTTTACATTAGGCGAACCGGCATTATTGACAAATCTATATCTAACCAAAGGTCGACTAAGTTTTAGTCCGGAATTTAATTTTGATTTGAAGGCAAAGCCTTGGTCGTTCAATACTTGGTTGCGTTATAATTTGATTCGAACCAAGCGGTATAATTTTTATTTGGGGAGTAATTTTTCAATCATTTTTAAGCGATTGGATCCGAAGATTTTTAAAGAAGATTTGCAGGCGCAGCGATATCAAATGCTTGACATTATGATGACCTATAAAATTGATCAAAAAAAGATGTTAAGCTTCTATTATTGGAAGACAAGTACCTTAGATCATTTAGGTATTACAAGTAGTCATTTTGTGATGCTTGCCTTGCAAATTGATAATTTATTAAAGAGTGAAAATACGGTTATTTCATTTAGACCATCCGTTTTTGTGATTAATAATACATTGCCATTTTCAGGATTATTTATGTCACAAATCACTAAAATTTCAACTAAAAAATTTCCCTTGAGTTTTTCTTTACAAACTGTTGAGACTTTACAATCCTCCGAGCAAGCGAAGTTTAATTGGAATGTAGGTGTAAATGTGCCCTTTTAGCTAACGTAAGTAAGTATTAAAAATGACATTAAAATGTAGAACTATGCGAATTAACAAATCAAATTTTGTACCATTCATGTGGCTGATATGCTTGCAGTTCATATGCATTTCATTAAAGGCTCAATCGAATGTGCCCACTGTAATTTCTAAAACAGGTAGAGTTTGGATGGATCGGAATCTAGGGGCATCCCAGGTAGCTAAAAGTCCTACTGATCCATTATCATTTGGGGACTTATTTCAATGGGGAAGAGGGACGGATGGGCATCAGCTACGCACATCAACGACTTTGGGTGAAGAATCTGAAAAAGATCAGCCTGGACATGCATTTTTTATTCAAGGCTTTCAAGATTGGAGAAACCCATTGAATGATAGTTTATGGCAAGGGGCATCGGGAATTAATAATCCATGCCCAGTAGGCTTTCGTATTCCAACCGCTCTCGAATGGGATGCTGAAATGGCTACCTGGGACGGAAGTAAAAATGCCGAAAGTGCATTTTTATCCCCTTTAAAGCTTCCAAGCGCTGGTTATCGCTTATTTACAGATGTTACCATTCGTTCAATCGGTTCCGGCCTTTATTGGACGAGTACTGTTTCTGGGGCTTTGGCAACCTTTTTTTATATAAATGAAGCGAGTTCAAGCCTAACAATTAATGGGCGGGCTCGCGGATATTCCGTTCGTTGCATAAAAGATTAATCTATTTTTAACTTAAATTAATTATCAAATGAAAAATCAAATTTTTGTATTGCTCACCGCTTTTTGTGCGGTTTTGGTATTTACTTCTTTTATTACAAAAGAAAATAATAGACGATCATCCTTGAAGGCAGACACGACCATAACGGTGAATCCGTTGATTGAAAAAGTATTAACGAAAGAGCAGCAACTAGCCTATACGCCGGATATGGTGATTCAAAGTTTAAAAGAAGGAAGTAAGCGATTTATGTCAAATTCGTTAACGGCCAGGGATCATTCGATGATGGTTCGAGATGCATCTGTGGGTCAATATCCTAAAGCCGTGATTCTTTCATGTTTAGACAGTCGGGTTCCAGTGGAGGATATTTTTGATAAGGGAATTGGTGATTTATTTATAGGAAGAGTTGCAGGTAATTTTGTAAACACAGATTTATTAGGAAGTATGGAATATGGCTGTAAGGTTTCTGGAGCCAAACTTATTTTAGTGATGGGTCATCAATCATGTGGTGCAATCAAATCAGCTATTGATCATGTCAAACTAGGAAATATCACTTCCATGCTAGCCCATATTAATCCAGCGATTGAAGCCTCTAAGGATTTTAAAGGAAAAAAATCTTCTAAAAATAAAGAATATGTAGATTACGTCGCGATTAATAATGTCAAAAGTGCGATAAAAGAAATTAAATTAAAAAGCCCAATTTTGAAAGACATGGCTTCCAAAGGTCAAATTAAGATTATTGGCGCTTATTATGACCTCCATACTGGTGAGGTAATATTCTTATAATTAAACGAATCAATTTGAAGTACCAGAAATATATTTTGTATTTATTAATCTCATCCTTCAATCAAATAAAATGAAATGAAAAAAAAATTTGTTAAAATTCTATTCTTGGTAGCCATTTCTTGCTGCATCTCTCAAAATTTAAATGCACAACAAAAACCTAAATTATTAGAAGGTTCTTTGATGGTATTTGCGGATGGTAATGGTAAGATTGGTTTCGGTGGTGTTTCACCTGCATTTTTAAAACTTAATTTACATAAAAATTTAACGATAGGAACTTCACTAGCACCCATTATTTGGGTAGATACTCAAAAGGATAATCACAATTTTGGACAAGCTGGATTTGTGGTTAGAATGGATTATAAAAAAATAAGTTTTGGATATAATATATTAACAATAGCAGGAACGGATATTAAATTTTTTGGTTTTGGTTATAAATTTTAACAATTATTAAAACACAAGTTAAAAAAGGCAGATGTAAAAAAGTAATTGCTGCTAATATAAGCAAGCTGACCCCTTCTGAATTTCTTAAAAACATGTATTCAAATGATTGAAAAATTGACATTATCAAGTACTGAAATCCCCCTGCTCAAATATCATTTTAAGACCCAATACACCTTTTTTAAAGCCAATTGCAAACTTACCTCTTCCTGTATTATCCGTGGTAAATTGCAATTTGTTAAACTTAATTTTGTGATTTCTTCATTCAAAATCTAAATAAGTATGAAAAAGTTAGTTTTCTTTTTTCTTTTCATTCAAAATATGCTTTTGGGTCAGGTTTTGAACATTGATAGGGAAGTAGCTTCTGATACCCTACCTAAGAAACATTTTCTTTCCGCCTCCTTTGGCTTTAGCTCTGATAAGCAAAAAAATAATGTGAACGTTTTTAAATCAAATTTAGAATATGACCGCATGTTTAAAAATAAATATGTTTTTATCAGTTCATTTAAAAATAATTTAACAACTAAGGCGGGTGATTTTATTCAAAATGAAGGAATAATTCAGCTAAGGTACCGTGATAATGACTTTCGAAAATTTAGACCAGAGCTATTTTTACAATATCAATGGAATAAAGCATGGGGAATGGAAAGCAGGATACTACAAGGAATCAATATACGTGAAAAATGGATAAAAAAAAATGGATTTGATTTTATAACAGCCGTTGGTATTTTCAGAGAGCAAGAAACATGGAGCTGGGTTGGTGTCAATGAAAGCCTAGTCCCTTTAAATGCGGATTTAATTAAAAAGGATCTTTTCAGGTTAAATACCTATGTAAAGACAGCTTTCCAAATTACCCAAAATATTGACTTTTCAGCCATTTCATATGTCCAATTCCCATTGACGAATGATTTTGCAAAACCTCGATGGGTTTGGGATTGTAATCTTTATTTTAATTTGTCAAAGCATTTGAATTTTCAGATAAATTATGATCATATGTTTGACGCAAATACGGTTGTCCCTATTTCTAAATATTATTACAGTGTTTCAACTGGGATTCAAATCGTCATGTAATTTTAAGTGATGTAATATAAGATATCAGAAAAGGTATATGCTGATGTAGGTGTTAGCCAATTTCTTTCATGTTCTATATCTTAAGACATGTTCAAGAACCAAAGTCACATTTCGATTAAAACCCCTTTCGTGCTAATACTCCTGCTACCAAACCCATAAAATAAAAGAAACCACTCGGCCTGAGTGGTTTCCTTTACCGTACGGTTTAAGGATACCCTACCCTATAGAATCTTAATCGGATTAATCTATTTGTATTTTATGATTTTAAAAACATATTAAAATAGATTGGATTTGATTCCTTTCTATAAAAAATTGTAATATATCCCGCGTAATAACTGATATATAAAAATCTAGGCCTTAAAAATCCACAACAAGGATATTTTTTTCTTTTCTTCTAAAATAAAGCAAGGATAAAATTCCTAAGACTGCTATGATCAACCCAATTATCCAGCTAGTGGCAGTAAAAAAGGGTAGCCAGAGAAACCCTTTGGTACCATAATTTTTATACAATAAAACCAGTACACTGCCGAAATATCCCACTGAATCAGACATGTACATCAGAAATCCCAAGTTTCCTTTATACTTAAAAAATGCTAACCATCTTTCGAATAATATGGTATGAAATACTAAGTATGGTAAGTACATGAATAATCCCATTAGGATCATCCAATAAATCGGATTTAGATACTTGGCGTCAAATAAAAAAGTACTGATTAAAAAACAAATGCCAGCCCCTATACAAAGTGAGATAGACAAATAAAACGCCTTTTTATTGTTTTTAACTAAGATCATACTCCCTATTATAGCAAGCACTATAATGGCAATGGGTATTTCTGAAAAAACTAATATCCACGGCGTTTTCAAAAATCCTAATTCTGTCCAAAGCTCCACAGCAAAATTGTCTCTTAAGTCTCTAAATATGGTTAAACCCACATAAATAGAAACACTCCTTAAAGAAAAGTCCACATTAGTTTGACGACGTACATCACTACTATACTCTAAACTCCAATTGGTATGGGTAATGATGTAAAATAATCGTGATAGTATTTCTAATTTTTTACTCTCTACATACTTTTTTGTATCAGTTGGTGTATTTATTGGTTTGGTAGGATTGGGTTTCATCGTGGTAAGGTATGGTGTGTTAAATTGGATTCTGAAGGTGAATGTTGACCTCGCAATTGAAGTGTACCCGCTCATTGAAAAAGGAAAAAAAGAAAAGGGTAATCGCAATCAATGGAGAGGGGTATTTATATATTTTGTGGCACCATCCCAAAAAGTGTGTAAGTAGAAATATTTAGGGTTTCGACCTTGATAATTTTTTTTTACTTTTAAACACTAAATAAAATGGAAGTGGAATTACCCGATTCATTAACCGATGCTTTCTTAAAGCAGTTAAAAACAGGAGAAGAGCTTCAGGCTTTTCTTCGTAACCTTCACAAGCGAGGCTTGGAGAAGATTCTAGAAGGAGAGCTTGACGCTCATTTAGGCTACGATAAACACGAGAAGACACCTAGTTCGAATGCTCGAAATGGGACACAGAAAAAGGTGATTAAAACCGAGTTTGGAGAAACTCCTATTGAGGTTCCTAGAGACCGAGAATCCAGTTTTGATCCTATTTTGGTTCCTAAACGAAGCAGATATTCTACGGGCGTTGAGAACCTGATTGTATCGCTTTATTCAAAAGGGATGAGCGTGAGTGACATCGAGCAGGAGATCAAGGAAATCTATCAGTTTGAGCTTTCCACTTCTGCGATTTCGCGGGTAACGGAACGTGTTATTGAAGATACGATTGCCTGGCAGAATCGCCCACTGGATCCGGTGTACTTGGTGGTATGGATGGATGGCATCGTTTTTAAGGTTAGGGAGAGTTCGAAAGTCGTGAACAAAACAGTCTACCTAGCCATTGGATTAAATCGAGAGGGCAGAAAAGAGGTGCTAGGGATGTGGTTAGGCAAGAATGAGAGTTCGAGCTTCTGGATGGGTGTTTTGACCGA
>JABMMK010000097.1 GCA_013205605.1 Cytophagales bacterium
AAATCTTTAAAAGAAGTCAAGTGATTTTTTGAATGTTGATTGATGTCGAAAGTGGCTTGTTTTAGGGTTTGTAGGATTTCAGGAATGTGGGTCTGATTTTTTACGGCAAAGGCATTTTGACCAGATAACATGTTGTTGCCGATAAATAATAGTTGGGATGAGAATTGGCTAAACAAATAATTCCGAACCCATGTTTTGAGTTTTTTGTCTCGTTCCCCATACGATTCTAAATGCGAAAGATCGATGAATTGGGCCAAAGCGATTCCGATGAGTTCTTCTTGATTGAAAATACCAATATACTGGCATTTCATATTAGCTGGAGCGGCTGACTCTAAAACCTGAAGGTATTTTGTGGAAAGGAAGATATTTGCCTGTGCGATGGAATCCCAACCCTTGGGTAAATACTGACTTTCCGAAATAATTTGATAGGTGTATTTTGTAGTCAAAATAAATGTTAAGCTGACCTATTTAACTTTAGAACAAGTAAAATAGTTTCATTTGATTTCATTAATCATGTTGGCTAGCTCATGATCTTTGGCTGTGATTTGATTGTTATCATCATGCGTGCACAACCAGATCTCCACCACATTGTAGTTATTAAGTATGCTTGGATGGTGGTTTACTAGGTTGGCCAGCTCAGCAATTTGATTGATAAATTTGATGGCTTGCGTGAAGTCGGCAAATTTGAATTTTTTGTACAGTTTATTTTCTTTTGTTTCCCACATCATTTTTTGGATTGTTGCAATTTAAGAATTTGTTTGTAATCTAGTTATATTCTATTTTTTTTCAAAAAGTTGTGATTTCCCAATTTTTGCTGTTTTTAAATCCATTAAATTTGATAGCTATGAAAGCCATAAGGATTAAAATAGTCGATCATGATTTAAATTTAAGTCGATTTGAAATCGTTTTGTTGAAAGATATTGCTTTTCATAATTTAGATTATCAATTGGCTAAAAGCGAAGCAGTTATCCAGTTGGAACTTCATCAAGGGGAGCCATTTTTGTTGAGCTTACCCTGTGATGAAATGGAATATGACAAATTTAAGTTGCGGTGGGAGCGGTTCCAAGAGAATGAAGATTATTATTTTGATTTGTCTGAGTGGGGGTTAATAAAATAAAAATATAATTTAGAACACGGAGTATCGGAAATCCTTGGTTTTTTAAATCAGGGATTTTTTATTCATTTTCCTGCACTTTTTGATTCAATAGTTTAGAGAGGTAGGTGGCTTCTATATTTAAAAAAGAGCATAAGTACTTATTCTTAACCCTTTTAAGTAAATAAGGGTATTCTTTTTCAATGTACTTTAAGCGATCAGGGGCTGATAATGTTCTTAAAAACTCACATTGATTTTGATACTCACACAAATTGGTAAATAATTCGTGGATAGAAAATTTAGCGAAATTAGTACTCAACTCAACTAAATATAAATAGGATTTTTTGTTAATGTAATAGATCACTGAATCTTCAATGGCCTCAAAATATTCTTTGGAGGGTAAGCCCGAATGAAAACTATTGACGGTGGTGACAAAATCACCTTCTTTGGTAAACCAAGTAGTGATTTCTTTTTCACCTTCTAATCGATATATCCTCACAAGCCCTTTCTCAATGTAATATAGCTTATCGCAAACTTCTCCAGCTTCAATGATGAATTCTCCTTTATTGACTTTTTTTGAAAAGACTAATTTCAAAAACCAATCAAAAAATAACGAATGACTTCCTTTGAAAAAATAGGGACTATTGGATAAGCGTTCAGATAATTTCATGGTTTTGTTTCAAGCTTGGAGAATTACATAAAATTCAAAAATTTATATGTAATAACCAAACGTCTATGATGTCGTAAAAATGGTGGCCCGGTAAAGAATCGAGTCGAGCGCGTACCCGGCGCGTATCAAGCATAAAGCAAACGCCTATGATGTCGTGAAATATGGTGGCCCCGACGAGAATCGAACTCGTATCTAGCGTTTAGGAAACGCCTATTCTATCCGTTGAACTACAGCGCCAAAATTAAATGTACTCGTTCACAAAAATATAAAATCATTTATAATGACTCATTTACCTTCAAGAAATTCCCTTAGGATTCTGGAATATAGCCATCGCTATGCCCGAGCAAATGGTTGCTTTCGAGCCAATTAGGGAAAATTTGAAAGTGTTTTTCTTTAATCAAATTCAAAATCACCTCGCGCAACTCAGGCAAATTGCTTTTTTGTTCCGCTGAAATAAAGACTGTTTTCGGTTGCTCTAATTGCCAGTGTGAGCGCTTTAAAAAAGCAGTTACTCGATCCATTTTACTTAATTCAGGCTCCCCATCTTCATTGACCGCAGCTCCTTCAAAATACACTTCCTCTACAGGAAATAAATCAATTTTGTTAAATACTAAGACCGTTGGCTTATCTCCAGCCCCCATTTCATTCAAAATCCCTTGGACCACCTCGATCTGCTCCTCAAAATTGGGATGCGATATGTCCACAATATGCAACAGCACATCTGCCTCTCGAACCTCATCTAAAGTAGATTTAAACGACTCGATCAATAGGGTAGGAAGCTTACGTATAAACCCTACCGTATCCGTTAATAAAAAGGGTATTCCTTCCCACGATATTTTTCGCACGGTGGAATCCACGGTGGCAAATAGTTTGTTTTCAGCAAATACATCGGCCTTGGCTAATTTTTTCATTAAGGTAGATTTGCCCACGTTGGTGTAGCCAACTAAAGAAACACGCACCATCCGATCCCTATTTTTTCTTTGGGTAAAAGATTGACGGTCGATGGCCTCCAATTTATCTTTCAAAAATGATATTCGGTCATTGGCAATTCGACGGTCAGTTTCTAATTCCTTTTCACCCGGTCCTCTCATCCCCACACCCCCGCGTTGCTTGGAAAGGTGAGACCACATGCGTGTTAATCGTGGCAAAATATACTGGTATTGAGCCAATTCTACCTGCGTGCGTGCTTGGACTGTTTGCGCTCTTTGTGCAAAAATGTTCAAAATTAATAAGCTGCGGTCTAATACTTTGACTTCTTTTCCTAATAATTCGATGGCATATTCAATATTCCGCACTTGAGATGGACTTAGGTCATCATCAAAAATGATCATGTCAACATCCTTATCGATCACATACGCCATGATGTCCTCAAACTTCCCTTTCCCTACAAACGTTTTATTATCAGGTTTGGCAAGATTTTGAGTGAATGAGTGTAAAGCCAAAACGCCTGAGGTACTAGCTAAAAAAGCTAATTCGGCCAAGTATTCAGCTGTTTGTGCTGCATTTTGTTTTTGGGAAGTTATGGCAACTAAAACCGCTGTCTCTTGCTCCTCACCTGTACTGTGTAAAATTCCCTCTTTCATTTTTAGCTAAAAAAAGCCCTTCTTCGCAGAAAGGCTTTCCTGTTTATGTATGCTGTATCTACAAGCTATCAATTAATTTCTGATTTAAAGCTACGTAATCATCGTTTTTACCAGCTTTCGCTAATTCGATTGATTTTAAGGCTGTTGCTTTTGCGCCAACTTTATCCCCCGTTTTTGCCTGGATTTTTGCTTTCAAATGAAATACCCAATAGGCCGTTGGATTTGCTTCAGTTGCTTTGTTTGCCCATTCTAATGCCTTCTTAATGTCGCGCCCCGTTTCGAAATAATA
>JABMMK010000098.1 GCA_013205605.1 Cytophagales bacterium
ATGTAAAGTAGAAATATTCAAGAGAATGCAATCATTTAAAGTGAATAAATGACAATTCATTTTTTCATCGACTTTTTTGTAGAGACGCGATACCTCGCGTCTGATTTCTGGTTCCTGTAGAGACGCGATACCTTGTGTCTATTTCCTGATTACCTCTTAAAGTTATGGACTCAAAATAGAAAAATTTACGACAGGTCCTTTTGGGCATCAGCATTTAACGACAAGCGCAGCGCACGAGCAAATCAACGCGATTCAATGCATGAAAATTAGACTCTTTTAATTAAATGATGAACATTTTGAGTATTTTTGGAACTGAATAAACCGATTTGTAGATCTGTCTTTATATGAAAAATATTGATAAAAATAGTTTAGAAAACGCATTTCGTTTGTTCGAATCAAATGATATTGACAAAATAGAAGTAGGAACCACCAGAGGTCTTATGGAGATACATCGTTATCTTTTTAATGAATTATACGATTTTGCCGGAAAAGTACGCACGCACAACATCTCGAAAGGTGGTTTTAGATTTGCAAACGCTATATATATAAACGAAATTTTAGTAAAAATTGAGCAAATGCCAGAGAGCAATTTCGAAGAAATTATCGCAAAATATATTGAAATGAATATAGCTCATCCTTTTATGGAAGGCAATGGAAGAACAATGCGAATTTGGCTCGATATGATTTTAAAAACTAGGCTTAAAAAATTAGTGAATTGGCAATTTGTAGATAAGTCATTGTACTTACAAGCTATGGAAAGAAGCCCAATTAATGGGTTGGAATTAAGAACCTTATTAAGTCAAAACTTAACTGACGAAATAAATAATAGAGAAGTTATTTTTAAAGGAATTGAGCAGTCCTATTATTATGAAGGATACGAGAAAGAAGGTGATGAATAATAATTCCCGAAAATATTTTAAATCAAAAACAAAACGCCAAAAGGTAACATCAGGCTTGTAATAGGCTATAATTCATCTTCCTTGCACTGTTTTATGTTAACCGAATTCGGTTCTGCGTATTAAAATTTGAGGTGGAATTACACCAATGCCTGATCTGCAAAACGAGAGTCCCCATACTTAGAAGGTCACAAGTAATCGTCAATTTGAAATCTCCCATCTTTTAATTATCTTCATTTCGTGAAAAAGACGGCTCATTTTATAGACATTGAAATTGATAAATTAACGAATTCTATAGAAAATGTTATTACTTCAGACAGTTTTCCTACGGGTGTGCTTCCCTTAACAAGGAACGACATTAAGACAATTACTAAAAAAAATGGATGGAATTTTAACTGGAAATCTGAGTTTTTAAAACCAGATCGCGACGTTTATAAATTGACTATTACGAATAACACTGAAGTAGTTCAGGGACTTATTAGTTTAGCTGTAACACCTGATAACGTATACATGCATTGTAGTTGAAAATGCCCCCTTTAATGTTGGTCAGAATAAAGTTTATGCCGGAGTTGCAGGTAATTTAGTGGCATTCGCATGTAAACTTTCGTTTCAACATGGGACAGACGGTTACGTTTCATTTCGAGCAAAAACAATTCTCATTGACCATTATGTAAAAAAACTAGGTGCAATTCATTTCGGTGGCCACCTTTTAATTCTTGACACAAAAGCTGCATTAAATCTTTTAAATAAATATAAACTATGAAAAAGAAAGAAATTTTAGATGACTTAGAAATACACTTAGACCCTAAACCATTAACAAAGGAAGAAGCACTCGGACTAAGTTTATTCATCAGACAACTTAAAAAAACAAAAGCTCAGCCCACAACTCCAAGCAAACAAAATTTACGGCACAAGGCTGCTCAAATCTAGGGCTAGACATCAGCCGAAAATTTCAACTGGTTAGAAAAACGTAAGACCAATAGCAGCACGTTCGAACACCACGAGCACACATAAATTATAGACCACAACACAACCCTTAACCCATAAAACAAAAGTGCCTGCAAATCAATGATTTGCAGGCACTTAATTTATAATTTAGTGATCGCGTAGGGATTCGAACCCCAAACCTTCTCATCCGTAGTGAGATGCTCTATCCAATTGAGCTACGCAACCAATACCCCTAAGGGACTGCAAAGGTAAAATTTCTTAGGCAATTTGAAAAGGCTTGGCCTAAAAAATTCAAAAATCTTTATTTGCCTGTAAATTTAGGCGCTCTTTTCTGTATGAAAGACATGACTCCCTCAGAAAAATCTGCAGACCTACCCGCGATGGACTGACCCTTTGCCTCAGACTCCAATACATTAGCTAAATCTTGGTTTTGAGCCTTTTGCAAAGCCTGCTTCATCAGTCCAATGGCTAAAGTTGGCCTTTCGGAAAATTCCTTAGCCAAAGCATCCACTCGGCCTTGCCATTCATCTTCACTGATGACTTCCGCCACAAAACCAATTTCTTTTGCTTCCACAGCAGAAACACGATTTCCTGTGCTTGCTAGCTCAAAAGCCTTATGATATCCCACCGATTGCATTAAAAAGGCGGTACTACCCGCATCCATAGCTAGGCCTATTTGTATAAACAATTCAGAAAAATACGCTCCTTCTTTGGCAATTAAATAATCACAGGCCAAAGCCAAGCTACAACCCGCTCCCGCCGCGACCCCATTAATCGCCCCAATGACAGGCTTATTTAATCCGCGTAATGCTAATATCATGGGATTATACGTCGCCCGCAATACATTTCCTAAATCAGGATCCGTAAGTCCCGCCTTTAAATCAGCCCCAGAACAGAATGCCTTCCCTGAACCCGTAATGACTAAAACACGCACCAAATCAGAGATTTG
>JABMMK010000099.1 GCA_013205605.1 Cytophagales bacterium
ACACCAATTAATTATACAACATGACTTTCATTATGAAGCGCACCCATTATTATTTAATCGTATTCTTATTTCTTTCTATCGCATCTTTTGCTCAACAAACAGGAGTTATCAGAGGAACTATAAAAGACGTAAAGTCAAAAGAGGATATCATTGGAGCTACTGTTTTAATACAGGGATCAACAAAAGGAGCTGCTACAGACATTAATGGTTTTTTCAGTTTTGGAAAATTAGCCGTTGGCACTTACTCGTTAAAGATCTCTTTTGTAGGATATCAGTCTAAAATTTATGAAAATGTTAAAGTAGAGGCAGACCAAGTGACTGACTTGAATTTAACTATTGCCGAAGAATCGTCAACGTTAGCCGAAGTTAAAGTTATCGCTCAGCGACTGACCAATACTGAAGTTTCCGTTATTTCGGAAATCAAGGCGGCTCAGTTGGTCGTTAGTGGAATTTCTGCCGCACAAATCACCAAAACCTTAGACCGTACAGCTGCTGAAGTTGTTAAGCGTGTTCCTGGAGTTACCATTTTTGGTGAGCGTTTCATCAATATCCGTGGTTTAAATGAGCGATACAATACAGTTCAATTGAATAATGCTTTTGCGCCATCCATGGAAACGGATGTACGTTCTTTTTCATTTGACATTATTCCAGCGGGTCAGATAGATCGTATTTTGGTATTCAAATCGCCATCGGCAGAGATTCCAGGTGAATTTGCGGGTGGAGTTGTAAAGATTTTCACCAAATCGATTCCAGAAAATAATTTCTTGACCTTAGATGTATCTAGCTCTTATCGTGATGGGACCACAGGAGCTGATTTTTATGCTTCCAAAAACTCTAATATGGCTTGGTCAGGTTTTGATCAAGGGTATTTCAATCTGCCTAAATTCTTCCCTGCTACACGTTCCGAATTAATTAGTATGACAGGAACGGCTCGCGATGTGGCGGGTGCTTCATTGAAAAATATTTGGGTAGCAGATAAATCAAGTGCATTGCCAGATATGAGAGCTTCCTTATCGGGTGGTTTTAAATTCAATTTGGGAGAAACTGTGATTGGTAATATTACTGCTGTTAATTATTCAAATTCACGAACAACCTTTCAGATGGATCGCAATGAATATGGATATTCGCAAATTGAGCGTACGGGAAAACCTGATAATGTTTTTAATTTCAAGGATAAGCAATATAGTAATGGATTGCGTGTGGGAGTTTCTACCAATTGGTCAGCCAGGTTTGCTGGAGGATCTGTCATTGAGTTTAAAAATTTATACAATTCATTAGCCAATACGCAATACATTCAGCGTTATGGATTTGACAACGGATCTATTTGGGATATTCGTTCATTTGACCAAGTGTTCAGAGGTATTTATACGGGTCAGTTGACAGGTCGCCATGAATTCCAAGAGGGTACCTTGAAAATGGATTGGATGTTAGGATATAATTCAGCCTTCCGTAATCAGCCTGACTACAAGCGTTTCCGCTACAATGCTGATGGTTCGAATTTAAGTTTATTAATTCCGAATGGTGCAGCTCAAACGTCTGTTCTAGGAAGAACCTTTATTAATTTGGATGAGCATGCGCAAACAGCAGCCTTAAACTTAATTAAGAAAGTGGCGGTCGGCGCGAAAGATTCAGGAAATGAATTGGAGCTAAAGGCTGGTTTATTTTATGAAGACAAAACTAGAAATTTTGGTGCAAGGAACTTAGGGTATGTGAAATCTACTCCATCATTCCAGACTACGTTGCCAATTGATCAACTATTCAATCCATCCAATTTTAATACGGTAACAGGTATTCGTATCGATGAGCAAACGAATCCAAATGACTCCTATAAGGCTACAAACAATTTGATTGCGGCCTATGCGTCGGCCAACTTCGCTTTGGGTAAAAAGCTTAATGTCATTGCTGGGTTAAGAGGTGAGCAAAATGCACAAAAGCTTAATTCTTTCGACCAATTAGGGAAGGCCATCAACTATGATAACTCTCGATTAGATTTATTGCCATCCGTCAACTTGACCTATAACTTTACGGAGAAATCGTTGCTTCGTTTGGCTTATGGAAAGACATTAAATAGACCAGAATTTAGAGAATTAGCTCCTTTCTCTTTTTATGATTTCGTAAATAACCGTTCGATTTCAGGTAATCCTACCTTGAAAAACGCCGATATACAAAACTTTGATTTTCGCTTTGAGAATTACCCTACTCCTTCAGAACTATTTAGTATAGCTGCATTCTACAAAAGCTTTACGAATCCAATCGAAGTAATTTTCGAAGCGGGATCTAATCCAATTTTAAATTTTGCGAATGCACAATCGGCATTCTCAACGGGCCTAGAAGCGGAAATGAGGAAGAGCTTAGGAGCCGATCGTCCTAATTCATTTTTTGGAAAAACAAGTGTAGTTTTTAATGCCACCTATATTTATAGCCGTGTCAAATTAGATCCATCGATCGCTGCGACGCAGTCGGACAATCGTCCTTTGCAAGGTCAATCCCCGTATATTATCAATGCAGGTTTGAATTATAGTGACACCAAAAAAGGCTTTCAATTAAATATAAATTATAATGTAATTGGCAAGCGAATCTTTGCTGTAGGAAATAACTTTGGCTCTCCTTATCCTGATTGGTATGAAATGCCAAGAAACGTAGTTGATTTAAATTTCTCAAAGGAAATTACTAAATGGATTATGATTAAGGGAGGGGTTACGGACTTATTAAATCAAGACAATTATATATTACAAGACGGAAATCAAGATGATAATTTTGATAAAGGTAGAGATCAAATTATTCAATCTTATGTTCCAGGAAGAGTAATTTCTTTAGGTGTGGTGATTTCACCATTTAACAAATAGTTCTATCAAAATAAATAATAACTAAACAATCAATTTCAATGAAAAAATTACAGATTAACATGTTCAAATTGCTATCTATTTTGGCCATTTTCTCGGTCACTTTAACAGCATGTCAAAAAGAAGAAGAGGTTTTTCCTGCTCCTTCAGTTAGTTCATCCGGTACATTAGCGGGTATCATAGGGGCTACTGTTCAAGTAAAAGCTACGATCAATGCTCCTGCAGGTATTAAGTCAATCACGGTATTGAAAAATGGTGCGGCTTTTGATTCGAAAGTATTAACAGGCGAAAAAACGTTTGAGTACGTTAAGGATTATGTGATTGAAGGATCAGCTGGTTCTACAGTGAATTTTACTGTTCAAGTTACAGATGTTAAAAATCAGGTTTCTTCTTTAGTAGCTATTCCGGTTACAGTTTCTGCTATCCCTCCAAAATCGATTGTTGACGTGGAAGGTGTGATCGAAGGCAATGTAACTTGGACTGCCAATAAAATATATCGTTTGAAAGGTTTTGTTCGCGTGGGTGAAGAATTAGTTGCTGGTACAGTTACCAAAACTGGTAATTTAACGATCGAAGCTGGAACTACTATTATCGGTGATATCGCAACAAAAGGTACTTTAGTTGTGCATCGTGGTTCTAAAATAAATGCCATCGGTACAGCTACTGCGCCAATCGTATTTACTTCAGGTCAAGCAGTAGGAACGCGTAATCCAGGTGACTGGGGTGGTGTTGTTATTTGTGGTAAGGCAACAAATAATCAAGGCGCTAACGTCGAATTAGAAGGCGCATACAAAGGTTTCCATGGTGGAACTACAGATAATGATAATTCAGGAACTTTGAAGTATGTTCGTATTGAGTATGCGGGTGTTCCAATCATCCCTAATGCTGAGATTAATACATTAACGATGGGTTCTGTAGGTTCTGGAACTGTTATCGAATATGTTCAAGCTTCTTATGGTTTAGATGATTCATTTGAGTGGTTCGGTGGAACAGTTAATGGTAAATATTTAATCGCTTACAAAGGTACAGATGATGATTTCGATTGCGATTTTGGTTGGACAGGTACGGTACAATTTGCATTAGGATATCGTGATGGAAACTTAGCAGATGGTTCTGGTTCAAATGGTTTTGAGGTTGACAATGATGGTAATGGTTCAGCTAAGGCTCCATTCACAGCACCTATCTTTGCTAACGTATCTATCATTGGGCCAAGAGCCAATAACACATCTTTCGTAGATTTGAACTTCCAAAATGGTGCTCAATTACGTCGTAATACTAAGATCAAAATTTACAATACATTCATGACGGGTTATCCTACAGGTTTGTACATTGATAGTCAAAGAGGCGACGCTAAGGGAAATGCTCTAAGTGGTGACTTAGTAACTAAAAACATGGTAATTGCGGGTACTGCTTCTCATGGAGGAACTACTGGTTTCGGTGGAGGAAATACAAACATCTATGGTTTAGGTGTTGCCGTTTCTGATGTTGAGCAATTGGCAAAATCAGCTACTAGTGTTTCAATCTTGATCGGTACAGAGACTCCTACTAACTGGTTTAAAGGAATAGCTGGTAATAAAATATTAGCATCTACTGCAAACACAGGTATATCGTCTAACCTTTGGGCTCTTTCTGGTCGTCCTACTTTCACAGTAGCTGTTGGTGGAACTGAGTCATTGATTGGCACAGCTTTGCCAACGTTAACTGGTACAACTGCTACGGATTATGTAGGTGCTTTCAAGGATACAGATTGGACTGCTACTTGGGCTGAATTTGCGCCTAACACAGTTCTTTATTTGAAATAAGTAATTTTATTTTAAGGGTCATCTGATATTCAGATGACCCTTTTTTATACACCAATGAAAAAAATACTCGCACCAATAATCATCAGTTTGTTTATATTTTCAGCTTGTCATTCTAAAGATGAAGCAGAATATTATTTCTCTGATGCTGAGCGAGATACGTTGTTGACCAATGTGATAACCTTCGTTTCGGAAAATGCAACTTATGCAAACCTTGACAACAGGTTTCAAAAGAAATTTAGGGCTGAATATGTTAGCCGATTGCCATTATATCATTTTGTCAAATTGACAAAAATGGAAAATGGAGAATTTTATTTTTTATTGAGTAGGCCAGTAGCGAATTTAAACTCTTTAAGACGCGGGGTGGTAGGTAGATTTACATTGAATAAAGGAAGTTTGATGCCAGCGCATTTTGAGGAAGTGGTCAATACACCTCACTTTAGTGAAGAACTGGTGGTTGAGCGTGGTACTTTTCTCTTTCAAGAGCTTATTAAAAAAGGAAATTTAGATGAATACTTAACCATGAAACATTATGTGGAGTGGCCAGATAAGTATTTGAAGTATGATATTAAAAAGAACACTTGGGTTTCTTCCCTAGGACTCTAAAATTTTATATTGGTGTATTATTGATAATGCCGCAGGGGTTTCCTTGCGGCATTTCTGTTTATAATTGTCTGAGGATAGCCATCTTTAATTCTCTGTTATTTTGAACCAGCTATTTAAATTGATTATTTCAACCTCCTGTAAAAATATAAACTAGACAAACTACTTATCATAAGACCTGCAATTCCCAGTATCACAATCCAAGTGAAAAATAAAGATGGAA
The DNA here is from genome assembly GCA_013205605.1 of Cytophagales bacterium. Classification (GTDB taxonomy): domain Bacteria; phylum Bacteroidota; class Bacteroidia; order Cytophagales; family Spirosomataceae; genus Aquirufa. Next base: position 5,469 of record JABMMK010000099.1, read on the forward strand.
GGTTTAAATTAGGCAATATAAAGCCCGTGAAGAGCAAGAGCACATTGTAGCCTAAGTACCCAATCGAGTCCACAATATACATCAAGAAGCCTATGTTGGCCTTATGTCGAGTAATGGCAATCATTCGCTCAAATACGGAGGTGGTTATCGTCAAGTAAGGCAAATAGATACCAAATCCTGTCAACACAATTAACCAAAACGGATCCAAGTGATTCACTCCCCACACTCCTGCGATCAGCAAAAATAGATAGCCTGTTGCGATGGCCGACATGCTGATAAAAAAGGCAATGTGATTTTTCTTGATTAATACAAGGCTGCCATTAATGATTAATATTCCCACAGTGACCCAAATTTCCGTTTGGGAATAAATGGAGGCGTTGCCAACAAACCCTAAATATTTCCATATTTCAGGGGCAAAATCAGAGCGAACTCCCCTCAAAAGTGAAGCAAACAAATATAAC
>JABMMK010000100.1 GCA_013205605.1 Cytophagales bacterium
AAAAAATGTTTTTAACGATCGCCCTTAGCTTATTAAGTTTTGTTCCAGCAGATTCTTTGACACACCAGCTCGTGGTAGGATCCTACACACAAACTGGAAATCCAGGCATTGAAGTCTTTGACATCAGCCTTCAAAGTGGAAAATCAAGAAAAGCCTACGATTTGAAAGCGCCCGCCGCATCGTTCCAACAAATTTCCGCGGATGGCCAATATTTATTTTCGATTACGGAGGAAGCGGGGGGTAAGTCGGCCGTTAGTTCATTCGTAAAAAATGCAAGAGGCCAATTTGAAAAAATAAATTCAAGCTTAACCGTTAGCCCTGGACCCTGTTTTGTTTTATACCGAGAGGCGAGCAAAACCTTGTATTTGGCCAATTATTCCGGTGGAAGTTTAAGTATTTTTAAAACATTTGAGGGCCGTATTTCTCCCATTGTTCAGCTCATTCAATACACAGGATCAAGCGCACATCCATCGCGTCAAAAGGAACCACATGCACACATGGCCATCCTTTCTCCTGATCAAAATTACCTATATGTGAATGATTTGGGGACGGATAAAATATACCAACATAAAATTTTTGCGGATGGTTCGTTGGAAGAGAAATTTACAGCCACAACCGTACCGGCAGGCCAAGGTCCTCGGCATTTAATATTTAACAAAGCTGGCACTAACGCCTATTTAATTACCGAGTTAAAGGGGCAGGTCGACGTATTTAAAGTGAGCGACAACCAACTAAATTTAGTTCAAACGTTGGATGCAGATACGGCAAAATCTCCAGATAAAGGAAGTGCCGATATTCACCTTTCCCCGAATGAAAAATGGCTAATCAGTTCTAATCGGATCAGTTCGAATGAGCTAACTATTTTCTCTGTGCAAGCCGATGGGCTTTTAAAAAAAGTGAAACATTTGACTGTTGCGCGCAAACCTAGGAATTTTAATTTCGACCCAACAGGCCATTTTGTATATGTGGCGAGTCAAGATGATCATAAAGTGGAAGTATATTCCTTTAACGATCAAACAGGGGAATTAACAAATACGCACCAAGACATTTTAGTACAGGCCCCTGTCAGCCTACATTTCATTGAAAAAGAAATCGATGCAGAAGCACAAATCAAAGCCTTAAAAATTGGATTGAAAGCACCTTCGCCAGCTATTGCTAATTACATAAAATGTGTGGTTTCTGGAAAAATGGTTTATTTGTCAGGGCATATTCCAGACAAACCTGAGGGTGGCCAGGTGGTTGGAAAATTAGGCAAAGAGCTCAGTGTTGAGCAAGGTCAATTAGCCGCGCGCCTGGTAGGAATTAATTTACTATCCACTCTAAAAGCAAACATAGGTGATCTAAATCGTGTGAAAAGAATTGTCAAGGTCAATGGATTTGTCAATTCAGAATCTAATTTTACCCAACAGGCTGTTGTGATGAATGGGTTCTCCAATCTGATGGTAGACATATTTGGAGAGCGTGGCCGACATACCCGCTCATCCATTGGCGTCAATGTGTTGCCCAATAATGTGGCCGTGGAAATTGATATGGTGATTGAATTGAAGTAAAATATTAAGCCGCTGCCATTTCTTTAATCGCTTTAACCAACACATCTAACTCGGCGGTGGAGGTAAAAACATTGGCCGTGATTCTGCATCCATGCACATTTGAATTGTCGATGCCCACCGTATAAATTCCATATTTATCTAACAGCTTGGTGGCTAAATCCTTCGTTGCCATCCCCTTAATTCCCACATTGGCAATCGCACAAGTGCGCGCAGGATCCTTGGGCGTATTCATTAATACATTAGGAATATTTCGAACACGAGAAGTCCAATAATTTTGCAAATATCGCAATCGGGCCAATTTATTTTCGGGACCCATTTTTTTATAAAATTCGATAGAACTTGAAATAGCTAAATGTGCATGCACAGGATGCGTCCCCAAATGACTTAATCGCTTAATATCAAACTCCTCATCTGGAAATTCCGCCTCCGCAATCAACGGCCAAATCTTCGCAATCTTTTCTTTTTTAACATATAAGATTCCGACGCCTAAAGGAACAGCCAACCATTTATGTAAACTAGCTCCATAATAATCACAACCCAACTCCGGTAATGTGTAAATGAGTTGGGCCACCGCATGCGCTCCATCCACCATCACCTCCACGCCTTTTTCATGCGCCATTTGGCATATTTTTTTAACCGGCATCACCTGGCCAGAAATGTTGACCACATGAGAAATTAACAACAACTTGGTTTTTGGCGTAATTGCTTTTGCATACAACTGGACAAGTTCATCATCTGAAACAGGATCCAAAGGCAATGAAACCACATTATTTTTTACGCCATATCGCTTAGCGACCATTTTAAACATGTCCAACATAGCCGGATAATCTTGCTCGGCCATCACCGCTTCATCCCCTGATTTCCAAGGATATCCGCCAATAATCATATCCAATGATTCAGTGGTATTGCGGGTTAGCGTCAACTCTTTGGCTGAACAGCCCATTAATTCCGCGACTTGACTCGTTGCTTTTTCCCGATTAGCCACTTGAGCCGTTCGCATGTAATAAGCCCCCTGTAAATTTACCTCACGAATATGCTTAATATGCTGATCTAAAATCTCTTCTGGAAGTATGTTATAATACCCGCTTTCCAAATTAATATGCTCCGGTTTCAAGCGATATAATTTACGGTATTGGGCCCAATACACCTCGTCAATAGCTAAATCAGCCGGATTTTTATCCTGCGCATACACTAGCAATTCTTCGATTTTATGGACAGGGCTATCCAGACTTGCGAAGCCTAAAAACAATGCTATGTTTTTCAAAAAGACTCTTTTTTCCATTGATCTCTAAAATTTGACCGGATCAGTAATCCGTTTTAATGTCTTTATTGAACGGTAAACCTAATTGGTACGTCATATTTTTATCCTGCTCTCCATCTAAAACATCTAACCCATAGCGGATTTCCGATAATTCCATGACTTGAAAAGTACCAAAAATATGATCCCAAATAGAAAAGATATTGCCAAAATTGGAATCTGTTTGGGGCCTCACCACATGGTGATGAATCTTATGCATATTAGGCGAAACAATAACATAGGAAATCACTTTATCCACTGCTACTGGCAAAGAAATATTGGCATGATTAAACTGTGACAACAAAGCACTCACACTTTGATATACCATCACTAACCACATAGGTGCCCCACAAACAAATACGCCAATCAGCGTAAAAATGGCCCGAAATACACTCTCACCGGGATGGTGGCGATTAGCCGTCGTCGTATCCACGTGCGTATCTGCATGATGCACCATATGAAATTTCCAAAGAACTTTAACCTTATGCTCAATCCAATGAATCAAATAAGCACCCACTAAATCCAATAACAACATGCCCATTAAAAAGAAAAGCCATGTGGGCATCGCGTACATTTGCAAGAGCCCAAAATGATTTAAAACAGTCCAGTCACTCGCTTGAACAATGATGGTAGCAAAAATGAAATTAATGATGATGGTCGTTAACGTAAAAATCAAATTTAACTTAGCATGCTTCCACTTCCCATAATCATTTTTAAACATCGGAATCGCTCCCTCGATGATCCAAAAAAAAGTAATTCCTCCAGCTAAAATAAGCGCTCGATGTGAGCTAGGAATGGTATCAAAATAAGCAATCATTTGTTCTAACATAGCTAATCTTATTTAAAATGGTTTTCTGCAAAATCCAAAAAAAGGACTCATGATGGTTGACGCACGAAAAACCCATCACCCCTTTTCAACTTACAAATTTATAAATCCTTCACACAACGAAAACCGGTATGCTCCAAACCGGAATCAGGACTTGATTTCATTCTAGCTGCCACTCGGTAACTAGCACAATACGAATCATTGCACAAAAATGACCCGCCACGCATAACTTTTTTGGGAATTCCTGGCTCATCTGGATCAAAACTATCCTTGGGACCTCGAGGAGAAATCGCCAGTTTAGGTTTTAATACTTTATAATAATCTGGCCTGTAATTATCAAAACACCACTCCCAAACATTTCCTCCCATATCCGACAAGCCAAAGCCATTCGCTTGAAAACTTTTTACGGGTGCCGTGGTAAATTTATATCCATCTTTAGCCTCATCTTGATAAGGAAATTTTCCTTGCCATGTATTTGCCTTGATTTTTCCCTTGTCCACCGATTCGGCGCCCCATGGATATTCCATGTTTTTTAAGCCTCCTCGAGCAGCCCATTCCCATTCCGCTTCTGTGGGCAAACGTTTACCCGCCCATTTCGCATATGCCTGCGCATCATCCCAAGAGACCTGAACCACTGGATGATTTTCTTTTCCCTTAATATCAGAAAGAGGACCTGATGGATGACGCCAATCCGCCCCACGCTTAAATTGCCACCATTGACTATAATCATTTAAGTTTACGGGGCCGGTCGTCGGCATGAAAACTAAGGAACTGGCGGCCAACAAAGAATCCGGGGGTTTTGGGGTGCCAACAGGTACCTGCTTTTTCATTTCTTCCCAATCAATCGGCCGTTCTGCCGTGGTCACATAACCCGTCGCCTGAACAAACTCCTGAAATTGAGCATTTGTCACCTCGGTTTGATCCATCCAGAAACCGGGTAGCTTAACCATATGAACAGGATACTCATCTGTTCTTCCCTCTTTTGTGTGAGAACCCATGCCAAATATACCCGCTGGAATTCGAACCATTCCCTGCACAATTAGTTCCTTGGCATTGCTCGGCTTGCTGACATTTTTAGCCAATATAAAACCCCTTTTTGTGGGTACAGGCACATGGCAAACAGGTATTTTTTTTGTTTGGGCCAACATACTAAACCCACAAAAAATGAGTGCCAATAAAACCTTTATTTTCAATCTAGTCATATATTCATTTGAATTTGAGCCAAACCCTTAGGTTTCATTTCAAATTGTTTTAGCTAATTTAATAAATTTTAGAACTTTTATCATCTAAATTACAAGGCTAAACTAAATTTATTATGAATGCCGAAAATCTAAAAAGCTATGAAATTTATGCATTGGGCGATTCGGCAATCACTATCGAATTTGGGAAATACATTAATCCAGAGACCAACGACCTTGTCATTTCACGTTTCAACCAATTTCAAGAAAATCCCATCAAAGGGGTCCTAGACCTCATTCCTTCCTATCATTCTTTGACTCTCTGCTACGATTTAAATGTCGTAGCCAAACAAAAATCGGGCTTACATTCGCTAATAGACCAAGTAAAATCACGCTTAGAGGAGCCCATCGAATTACACACTCATTCAACCCAATTACATGAAGTCCCCGTAGTTTATGGCGGCAAAAATGGATCAGACTTGTGCCGAGTGAGCCAGGAAAAAGGAATTGACCTACAAGAAATTATTCGTTTACACGCTGAACCTACCTATCGGGTCTATATGTTAGGCTTCATCCCAGGATTTGCTTATTTAGGAGAACTCAATAGTAAACTAACCATGCCCCGAAAGTCTGCTCCCCAGCCCATGGTCCCTGGCAGCATTGGAATCGCCGGTCTCCAAACAGGTATTTATCCATCCTTTTCCCCAGGGGGTTGGAACATCATCGGACATACCGATTACCCCCTTTTAGAAAATGGAATACCTATTCTTCAAGCGGGTGATCGAGTAAAATTTATTCCTTTAAATCAATTATGAGCCTTATTATCCATAAAGCAGGCATTTTAGATACAATCCAACATTTTGGAGTGAAAGGACTGCAATCAAAAGGAGTTCGGCCAGGAGGAGTCATGGACCAATTTTCCGCTTCCATTGCCAATGCGCTCGTGGGCAATAAATTAAATGAAGACCTTTTGGAAATTCATTTCCCCGCTTGCGAAATCATTTTCACTAAATCTTGTTTAATTTCTATCGTGGGCGCCCATTTTTCTGCCAAACTAAATGAAAAATACCTCCCATTAAACAGACCCATTCTCATCCCAACCAATGGTAAATTGCAATTCGTTGCCCCTAAATCTGGCAGAATCGTTTATTTAGCTATCCAAGGCGGGCTTTTAGGCCAAGGACGCCTCATTAAAAACAGTGAAATAGCATTTAAAAAGAAGCCCAAGCTGAATACCTCTTCCTTGCACATATTTCCTTGGTCAGCAGATGTCCATTGGCAAAAATATTCACCCGAAATTCATGTTATTCAAGGCCGAGAATGGGAACGATTAAATGAAGAATCGCAAAGACAATTCTGCTGTAAACCCTTTAAATTATCCCATCATGCGGATCGCATGGGCTACCGATTACAACATCAACCTTTTCATACAAGAACCAAGGAAGAAATTATATCCTCTGCAGTTAATTTTGGAACGATCCAACTCCTTCCCAATGGACAAACGATTGTTCTGATGGCCGACCACCAAACAACTGGGGGTTATCCAAGAATCGCGCACGTCATTTCGGCCGACCTCCCAAAACTGGCACAAAAAAGTCCAGGAGACGAAATCATATTTCACCTAACGGACCAAGAAACTGCTGAGAAAGAATGGGTAGCCCAACAAAAACACATTAGACAAATTCAAAATATAAGCCAGCTAAAACTCAATGAATTCTTTCAAAAAAATTCCAATCAATTGTGATTTAGGAGAAGGGATGCCAGACGATGCGGCGATAATCCCTTTCATCGACGAAGCGAATATTGCCTGTGGATTTCATGCAGGAGATTCGTTAACCATGCGAACAACGATCGCGCACTGCCTTTCACGTCAAGTTAAAATAGGGGCCCATTCTTCCTATTTGGATCGTGAAAATTTTGGCCGAATAGTTGTCGCATTAAGCCCTAGCGAAATATACCAATTGGTCCA
>JABMMK010000101.1 GCA_013205605.1 Cytophagales bacterium
ATTTAATTCAATGCGTTCTTCTTTTAAATCTTCCGGATATTTTTCTTTTTCAAAAATAACATCCTGGTGTATTTTAGAAGCTTTTGGATCTACGGGAGTAAAGTCATAGCGCATAGTACTCATTCTCAAAGTACCTTTTTCACCATAAAGTATTAAAGCCCATGGATAATCAGGATCTGGAGGTGTTCCCCAAGAACGATGCTGCCAAACACAGTTTAAATCATTGTATTCGAAAACAGCGGTTTGGGTATCTGGAATGTTTGATTTACCCCCTTTTTGGATGTATATACCGCCTTCAGAGCTGATGCGTTTAGGCCAACCTAAATCCAACATCCAGCGAGCTGTGTCAAACATGTGAATGCACATATCGCCCATAATTCCATTTCCGTATTCATTGAAAGTTCTCCACCATCTTGTGTGCGGTAATCCGTCATAAGGACGCATAGGCGCGGGTCCTGTCCACATTTCATAATCAAAAAATTCAGGGACAGGTTGAACCGGTGGGTTCCCATTATTTCGCATACTATGATAGCAGCACATCTCAACATGTCCTACTTTGCCCAATAAACCCTTATCTACGATATCTCGCTTTGCTTGAATTAAATGAGGCGTACTTTTTCGTTGAGTTCCTACTTGGACCGTTTTATTGTATTTTCTAGCGGCGGCTACCATGGCCTCGCCTTCTAATACATCCACCGAAATGGGCTTTTGAACGTATACATGGGCTCCTGCTTTGACAGCGTCAATCATTTGTAAAGGATGCCAATGATCTGGACTTCCTACAAGGACGATGTCCAATTCATTTTCTTTTAGTAATTGGCGATAATCATTGTATAGTTTGGGTGTTTTTCCTGATGTTTGACGATCAGAAACCATTTTACCGGCTTGATTCAATTGATTTCGGTCTGGATCACAAAGGGCTAAAACTTCTACGGGAGCTACTTGCATGAGGCGGAAAAGGTCACTTTTCCCGTACCAACCGGTACCAATTAAGCCCACTTTTAAAGGTTTGTCCGGATTGATTAAATCCAATCCATAGGCTCCAAATTGTGATAAGGCTAAGGATGCGGTAGCGCCCTTGACAAATTGCCTACGATTAATGTTAAATGATTTCATATTTTTAACAGGTTTAGAAATTGCTTGTCATTTTTACAAGAAACTAAGGTAATGATTTTGATAATATTTTAAAATTAATTTAATTGAAAGGCTTGTATTTTTTTTAAGCTAAATTATTTTTGGGTTCAAAATCTCTTTTAGGACACCTTAAAAAGGTGTACCATCAGATTGCATTTAAAAACTAATAAAAAAAGCCCGAAAGGGCTTTTTTTATGCATTAGAATTAGGATTTAAATTTATCTAGCTTTCAATGAACTTAGGAATTCAACCATATCTCTAATTTCTCTTTTGGACATTAAAGTACCCATGGGTGGCATGCTGGATGGAGCATTCACTCGAGACTTAATGCGAGATAGTGCAATTTTCAATGGTTCTGCTTCATTGGTTTTCAACTGGATTTCTTTCTCATTTTCAACAAGCAATAATCCGGATACTTCTTGGCCATCGGTCAGCACAACGGTTACATTACCAAAACCGGGTGCAATGCGAGCACTAGGTTCGATTAACGATTGAAGGATTTGTTCGCGAGTTAATCTACTACCAACCCCCTTTAATGAGGGTCCAACGTTTCCTGCTTCACCATTTAAATTATGACAACGCACACATTGAACCGTTTGATTGCGATTAAAAATACCATTTCCTACTTGTAAGTTACCTCCAAAAAGTGCCTCTTTGAACTCATCCGTCAAGGTACCTTTTGTTTTAAGGGCATCTAATTTAGCGACTAATTTATCTGATTTACTTGCTTCCACGGCCTCCATCAAATCCAATTTGATTCCATTCTCTAATTTACCTCCGACCATTTTTTGGATCAAATCTTCAAAAATATCACTCGTGTTTTCAGATTTCATTTTCCCCATACTTTGCAACAATTGTTGTTGCTCAGGCATACTGCCTTTTTCGAATATTATGTTCACGATGGATGGTAATTGACTTTTCGAAATTTCAATTTTATTTAAATTGCTTAACGCAACCCCACGAACTCCTCTATCCGAATCATCCATTCCTTTTTGGATGATTAAAGCCAAATTAGGATCATTTAGCGTGGCTAATGACGATAATTGAGACGAGCGAACTTTGGCGTTTGGATGATTGGCAAAAATTTGAGTTTGCTCTGAACGCAAATCCGTAATGTTAAGTTCTGCCAACAAACGTGCACTGGCGATTAATACCTCAGGGTTTTTGCTACGTAAAAACTCAGGCATTTTGCTTTTTATTTTAGCCACTACATCGGCCGGATTTCTTTTTAATACTCCACGGTGACGTCCATCTACGCGATCCATGAGCGATGGATTAGCCCAAGAACCTAAAGTCGCAATGGCTTCCGCTCGGATGACATCGGAGATATCACTTCTTTCAGCAAATTGAATTAATAGGTCAATTTCTTTGGCCGTTCCTACGCGAAGGCAAGCATTGATCGCTCTACGTAATAATGGTTCCCCTTTCCAAGTAGGATTAGCTAAACTCGCGGCTAAGGCAGGTAATGCATCTATAATGGACTCATCATCATTAATAGCTCTGGCAGCTTCTGTGGCAATGAATTCGTCTGAATCTTGGAGAGATTTGGCTACTTTGGGACTTGCCATACGACGTAAAATTAAAACAGAGGCTAATCTTAATGATTTATTCGCCGAGTTTTGCATCGCAACTATCGCTTCCTCCTTCCCTATTCTAGAAAGGGCTAAAACAGCTGCATGGCGAATGTATTGGTCTGCATCTTGATTGCGTTCCAACAAGGAAATCAATCCAGGTATAGATTTAGTTGATTTGATTCTACCTAATGCCTGAGCCGCAAAAAACTGACTTCTTGGCGCATCGGTTCCTGCTAATGCAATTAAGGCATCCTCAGCCGGTACATAAAAAGCATCTCCTAAAACCTTCGCTGCTTGAGCCCTTAATTCAACATCCTCATCTTTTAATAAAGGAATTAAGTTATCACCTAAGCTTCTATTTTTTTCAATCATTTGGCCCAATCCCCACACACCATGCACACGAGCTAATTGGTTTGATTTTTGATTGATGGCGTTCAATAAGCGATCAGAAGCCGCTCTGTTGACTAATTCAAATTGTGCCTTTAATCGAACTCGTTGATCTCCATAAGTTAAGAGATTGGATAGTTGATCTAAGGTTTGAAGCGCATAATCTTGTTGGATATAGATTTTAGTTTGCGCTCTCTCCTCTGTTAAGTCTTTGTTTTTATCATCTACATCCAGTTTCCAAACTCGACCATAGTTTTTAGTATCCCAACCAAACACCCAATCCGCCGCATAAAGCGCCCCTTCAGGACCGAACCGTATACCGGTTGGCAAAATTCCACTCACTACATCCACCTCTGATTTAAAATCAAAACTGGCGCCTTTTGGCTTTAAATCGAAGGACCAAATATGTGAATTGGTTGCATTGCCCACAAATTCCACTAAGAAGAAATGATTTTGCCATTGCTTACCTAATGCCGTTCCTGGATTAAAAACCATTCCTGTTGGACCATTGTGGAAATTACGAATCGGTGGAATGATGTAGGCGGCTTGTCCATCCCA
>JABMMK010000102.1 GCA_013205605.1 Cytophagales bacterium
CCATAGGATTAAATTCATAATCCCTGAAAAATTTGAATCCCCAAGGGAGGTCGGTGGGTTTACCAATAATCTCAGAATTCATCAAGTTCCCCATTCGAATAAAGAATCCGGCCAAGGAAGCTACAATGACCATTCGATCCGTCACATATAAATAAGATTGCCCTGGATTTTTCCACACATACAAATAAAAGGCAGAAAAAAGACCTACTGCCGCCCCATGAGAAGCTAAACCTGAAAATGGAGGGGTGATCATTTGAACAAAAAACCGCATGGGATCCGCTTGCAATAATGGAAATTCATAAAAGAAATAATGACCCATTCGAGCGCCAACCACCGTCGCCACCATCGCATATAAAAGCAATTGGTCCGCTTGCTCAATAGGCCTGCCCTCCTTTTTAAATATATACGTCATTACTTGGAATCCCGCCAGAAATGCCAAGGCAAAGAAAAGACCATAATAACGAACAGGGAATTCTAAAATTTTAAAAATTTCAGGATTTGGATTCCAATCAATTGAACAAAAGATCATAAAAATAGAATTTCGATATCTTCAAAATTAAGTTTTTTTCTACAATATTCACATGAATGTCAGGACTTAGGTGATTGATCCTTTGAGTAAAATGGAAAAATTGATCGAATCCTATTTTGTCCACTGTAATTTAATTTTGGACAGAAAATAAATGTTCTTAGGCCTCGATTAATATTTATCTACAAATTGTTTTTAGTTTCGTAGAAAACAAAGCTTAATGCAGGAAATTGAACCCTCCTATCAGTGGGAAAACATATACGAAGCCGCCAAAGACAAAAAGTCGCCATTTTATGGAAGATCTTATTCGCAAACCGAATATGAGCATGATATTTATGGCTATTACATTCACCCAAATTGGGACGAAATTGACTCCGAGACCCTCTATTGCAAGATTTTATTTACCGATTACGAGGCCAAATTCACTATCATTGAATTATTTGGCGAGTGGAACGACACCCTTCATAACGACATCATGCATTTGAAGCGAAATGTCATTGATCATTTGCTAGCCGAAGGAATCAAATATTTCACTTTGGTCGGAGAAAATGTTTTTAATTTTCACGGCAGCATCGAAGATGATTATTACGCCGAATGGTTTGAGGAAGTGGAAGATGGCTGGATTACGGGCATTAATTTTGCTGAATTTGTGGAAAGGGAATGGGAAAAATACCACATTGACTATTACATTAATTTTGGCGGAAATTTACATCTACCGCAATGGAGGACACTAAAACCAGAACTAATATTTTTGTCCATCAATCACATTATTTCACATCGATTAGGTACCGTGTAAAAAAAATTATTTAGCTTTGCCCACTTAATTATACATATTTAAACCTATCAAATTGATGAAAAAATTTATGCTAATGTCTCTTTTATGTTTGTCCTTTTTAGGATTTTCTAAAAAGCCTGATTCGCGTTATTTTGAATTACGCGTTTACTATTGCCATCCAGGAAGATTAGATGCTTTAATTCAGCGTTTTACGAATCATACAACTAAGATTTTCGAAAGAACTGGGATGACCAATGTCGGATATTGGATTCCGAATAAAAATGATGAAAATGCACTTTATTATATCTTATCCTATCCAAACCAAGCGGCAAGAGATTCCTCTTGGAAGAAATTTGGCCGTGATCAAGAATGGAAAGAGGTTGCTAAAAAATCAGAAGAATCAGGTAAAATTGTTGCCAAAGTTGTCAGTACATTCATGAATGCGACTGATTTCTCTCCCAAAATCAAAGCGTCAAAAGGATCTGAAGATCGTACGTTTGAATTGCGTACCTATACGGCCTCAGCTGATAAATTACCCAATATATTAAGTCGTTTTAGAGATCATACCTTGAAATTATTTAAGAAGCATGGCATGACCAATATTGCTTATTTTTCAACGATCGATAAAGACCCAACGAAGCAAGGAAAATTATTGTATCTATTAGCTCATTCAAGTGAAGATGCGGCAAAAGCATCTTTTGACAATTTCAGAAAAGATCCTAATTGGATTAAGGTAAAAGAGGCCTCTGAAAAAGATGGAAAAATTGTCGACAAAGTAGAATCTGTGTTTATGCACCCAACAAGCTTTTCAACTATCCGATAAAGTGATATCTTTGTGGCGTAATTAACTCATACAATTACGCCACAAGATTCCATGGAATGGATTAAAAAAGGAAATATTTTCAACGAGTGTCATGCCCAGGTTCCTGTGGTTGATGCAAATCACGATGGATTTTGGCGAATATATTATTCAAAAAGAGAAAATAGAGGTCCTAGTTTACCCTATTTCATCGACGTAGAAGCTGGAAATCCTAAAAATATACTTAGCAAACCAACTGGTCCCCTCTTAACAGTGGGTGAAAAGGGATTATTCGATTGGGCGGGAATTATGCCCACTGAAATCATACAAGTGAATGATCAAAAATACTTGTATTACATAGGTTGGTCAAATCGAATTGATGTTCCCTACCATAACAACTTAGGTTTAGCCATAAGCAGCGATCAAGGTCAAACATGGACTAAATTTTCTGATGGTCCTATTTTTTCAACATCCTACAAAGAACCAGGATATATTGGCACTATTTCAATCATAAAACAATCCGCTGAATTATACTACGGATATTATTTGTCTTGTAGAAAATGGAAAGAATATCAAGGTCGTATGGAGCCGACTTATGATATTAAAATCGCAACATCTGAAAATCTTATTGACTGGCTACCATTAAATAAAACTGCCGTTGGTCTAGAAAACGAAGAGGGAGGCATATCAAAAGCATCTATTTTAAAAATAGATTCGAAATTTTATCTATGGTATGCCATTCGAAACGCGACTGATTATAGAGAAAACACAGCAAATAGCTATCGAATTAAATGTGCTGAAAGCTCAGATTTAATTCATTGGAATCGAACAAAGGAATTAGGATTGGATATTGATCCTGAAAGCCATTGGGAAAATACGATGGTTGAATATCCACATGTTTTCGAATTTGAAAATCAAATTTACATGCTTTACAATGGTAATGGATTTGGTGAAACAGGTTTTGGATATGCAATCTTAAAAAGATAAAATGGATTATTCGCACCTCGACTCACATATTTATGGACAATCCCAATTGACAGAAAATCCGAAAGTCAGCATTTGTCTTATTACCTACAACCATTCGTCATACTTAGAAACATGCCTTAAAAATATAGTTGAACAAATAGTTGATTTCGAATTTGAAGTTATCTTGGGGGAAGATCATTCCACTGATGACACCGCTAGAATTGTAAAAAAATACGCAGATGCATATCCGAAATTAATTAAAGCGTTTATTCGACCCGAAAATGCGGGCCCCAAAACCAATTTTCTACATTGCTTTCTACAATGCAAGGGAGAATATGTCGTATTTATTGAAGGTGACGATTATTGGACGAATCTATATAAACTTCAAAAGCAGGTTGATTTTTTAGATCAAAATCCCAGTGCATCTGCCTGTTTTCACAATGCTGAAATACTATTTGAAGATGGCAGCAACAAGCCAAATCAAATTATAAATACGCCAAACCAAGCAAAATGGACTTATACAAAGGACTTTTTTAAAGAAAAAGAAACCTGGTTTATGGCAACTGCAAGTGTGATGATGCGTAGAAAATTTGTTAATCCATTACCCAATTGGTTCGTTGATTGTAAAAGTGGAGATATCCCCATGTATGTAATTTTGTCAGAGAATGGGCCCATCGGATATTTGGCTGAAACGATGTCTATTTATCGAAAAAATTTAGGTGGCCAGAGTTTTACTGATAGTAACACGTCCAAAGCCTTCTTACAAAATAGGATATTTATGTATACGATGCTAAACCAATATACTAAATATCAATATATTCATTTGATAAACTCTATTCTTGCAGAATATCATGAACTATTAATTCATTGCATTGAACATAAAGAATCATTTATAAAAAAAATATATCATTTTTATTACGTGTTCAGTTTGCAACCAAATAAAAACTTCAAAACTTTCTCGTTGCTATTTAAGAGAAATTTAATGTCTATTAAGGCACTATTATTCTATTTAGAGACTAGAAGTAAAATAAACAAAATATTGAAGTAAAATAATTTAGTCAATTATCAGGCTAATTCGTTTGGATTTCCTTTTCTTTTTATAGAAATTTAGGTCAAAGTATTTTGCTAAACCTATTATTTACTATGAAAATAATTACATTTAGACGTGGAATCGTCTTAGTTTGCATTGGCCTAATTACTTCTTTTGGGTTCAGTTCGTTTAACAAAAATCAAAAAACCATTTGGGGACAAAATCTGTTGGATTCATTAACCGAATCACAAAAAAGGGAAACCCAAAATTCCTTAAAGGGATTAAAACTTCATCCTGATTTAGAAATCACCACTTTTGCGACAGAACCCATGTTGCAAAATCCTACCAACATTGACATCGATTCAAAAGGTAGAATTTGGGTTTTAGAGGCCTATAATTACCGGCCTACGAACACAGGAAACCCAAGCAACCCAGCTGGTGACAAGATCTTAATTTTAGAAGATACCAATGGCGACGGGGTAGCAGACTCAAGAAAAATCTTCTATCAATCTCCTGATTTAAATGCACCGCTGGGAATCGCGGTGTTAGATTCGATGGTTATCGTCGCTCAAAGTCCGTATATGTGGAAAATGTTTGATGACAATCATGATGGAAAAGCAGATCGCAAAGAAATTTTATTCCAAGGAATTGGAGGTGAACAACATGATCATGGTGCGCATGCTTTTGTTTTTGGCCCAGATGGAAAATTGTATTTCAATTTCGGTAATGAGGGAAAACAACTTTTAGACGCCAAAGGAAAACCTGTTTTGGATCAAGATGGTGACATTATTGGACCCAATAAATACAAGCAGGGCATGGTGTTTCGTTGCAATTTAGACGGAAGCAAAGTGGAATGTCTAGGTCATAATTTTAGAAATAACTATGAAGTGGCTGTCGATTCATATGGTGCACTTTGGCAATCAGATAATGATGACGATGGAAACAAAGGAGTTCGCATTAACCATGTTTTACCGTACGGCAACTATGGATACAAGGATGAAATCACGAATGATGGTTGGCAAGTTAATCGGACCAACATCGAACCCGAAATACCCAAAAGACACTGGCACCTTAACGATCCAGGTGTAGTGCCGAATTTATTGCAAACGGGTTCAGGTTCCCCTACAGGGATTTTGGTCTACGAAGGGAACTTGTTGCCTGCGGCATTCCAAAATCAAATTATCCACTGCGACGCGGGTCCTAATGTATTGAGAAGCTACCCAGTGAAAAATAATGGCGCTGGTTATTCCGCTGAAATTTTAAATGTTGTCCAAGGAGTAAATGACCAATGGTTTAGACCTGCGGATGTTTGTGTGGCACCGGACGGTTCCATATTTGTGGCCGACTGGTATGATCCAGGGGTAGGTGGGCATCAAGCGGGAGATCAAACACGTGGAAGAATTTATCGAATAGCCCCTAAAAATCACCCTTATAAGGTTGCCAAATTAGATTTATCTACACCTGAGCTAGCATTAAGCGGCTTAGAAAACCCTAATTTAGAAACGAGGTATTTAGCCTATCGAAAATTGCAAAAATTGGGTGCAGGAGCTACCAAGGTTCTTGAAAACAGCTTTGCAACTAATTCAAATCCAAGATTTAGAGCTAGAGCATTTTGGTTGTTGGCCAACGGACCTCAGGGATTTAATTACATTCAAAAAGCGGCAGAGGATGCTAATCCTGACATACGTATGACGGCTATTCGTGCGATGAGCCGATTATTCCCGATCGGCCAATGGAAAAAATTAGGAGATAAATTAGTGGATGATTCTGATCCACAGGTTAGAAGAGAATTGGCCATCGCTTTGAGACATAATTCAAGTCCGAATGCGGATAAAATGTGGACAAAATTAGCCTTGCTTTACAATGGTCAGGATCGTTGGGCTTTAGAAGCTCTAGGCATTGGCGCTGACGGTGTTTGGGAAAACAGATTGGATCACTATTTGGAATCGATCAAAACCTTGAGCGCAAAGCCTACGGGATTCAATGATTTAATGTGGCGTGCAAGAAGTGAAAAAGCACTTCCATATATGGCAGAACTTATTAAAGCCGATGGAAATTTGGATCAAAAGTTGGCTTATTTCAGAGCCTTAGATTTCATTCCAGGGGAAAATAAGCATACGTTGCTCGTCGACTTGATTTCAAATCGGTTCAAAAATGACCCCGCAAGCCAATTGGTTGCCTTGCGACATGTTAAACTAGCAGTACTACAATCCAATCCTGCAGCTAAGAAAACGTTATTAGCTTTGATGGCTAAAACAAGCAATGAGTTAGATTTTTTAGAGTTGGTTGAAAAATATGAATTGACGGAAGCCAATCCAAAATTGCTAAAAATGATTCTTGAGGACAAGCAAACTAGAAAAGCTGGCCAGATTATTTATAAGCTACAAGGTGGATCGGAATTAATTGACAAAACCTTTAGAACAGGAAATGAAACAGCCCAAAGAGCCATCA
>JABMMK010000103.1 GCA_013205605.1 Cytophagales bacterium
GCGGAAACCCATTGATTTCAAACGCAAATTCATCCCGATGAATTCCGATGGTACTTCGCTGCGCAGCTAGATCTTGTTGCTCACCCGATTTCAATGTGGCATCAAATTCGCCAGAAATAAAAGTGGATTCCAGCGTGATACTGACCTGTTCCCGATCATCCGATAAGGCCGCATAATGCATTTGGAATTGTGGCAAAAAGCTTGCCAAAAATTCAATTCTTGCCTGATGAATTTGTTCTCCCAAAGTGACCATGGGTTCATGGTAAATCGCTAATTGCAAAGGATCCACTTGGCCTCTTTCGGCAAATTGCTTTAATAAAATATTTCGCTGCTGTACGACCCGATTATACTTCAATAAGTTTTCTAAAAATCCCCGATCTAACTGTGACATCATGCCATCAAAAAACCGTCGCCGCTCTTCACTTCCCTCCCGAACTAAATCAGTATCGTGTGGATCCATCAATACGATAGGAAAATTTCCAATATGATCGGCTAATCTTGGATATGGTTTTTGGTCCCTCAGCAATGATTTTTTATGTCCCCGCTGCACGGCACAAGTGATTTGCGTTTCACTCTCCGGAATTCCAGATTCCAAATGTTTTTGGTAAATAAAGCTACCCTGAACCATAAAAAAGTCCTTTTCATGTTGGATACAAAGTGGATCTGCAATGCCTCTAGCACTCTTGGTCATGGACAAAAAATGGATGGCGTCAAGCAGATTCGTTTTTCCAATTCCATTTTCGCCCACAATGCAGTTTATTTCAGGAATGAAGTCAAATTGAGCCTCCCCAAATGATTTAAATTGCTTGACCTGCAAAGATTTTAGGTACATGAATGAGGATAAAATGGCTTAATCAGGTAAAAATAAAGAATTTAATGTGATTTTTTGGAAGGAATCAAGGGAATTTGAAGCAATTTTTGGCAGCTACGTTGTTTTGTTTTAATTTCGCATGATTAATAGGACTCGGGATTTTCCAACAGACCTATTTTAAATGAATCAATATTCGATGGCAAAGAAAGACACACAGGCACCTAAGTATTCTAAAGAGACCTACACCTATTGGTACGAATCAATGCAGTTGCAGCGCAAGTTTGAAGAAAAATGCGGCCAGTTGTATGGAATGCAAAAAATTAAAGGTTTTTGTCACTTATATATAGGCCAAGAAGCTTGTTCTTCAGGGTCAAAATCGGCTTTAATCGAAGGCGATAAGTACATCACCGCTTACCGCGATCACGGCATCCCATTGGCTTTAGGAACCTCTCCTAACGCGATCATGGCAGAACTTTATGGTAAAATCACGGGAGCTTCAAAAGGCAAAGGAGGTTCCATGCATATTTTTGATAAAAGTGTTGGGTTTGTAGGTGGTCATGGAATTGTGGGCGCCCAAATACCTTTAGGAGCTGGATTAGCCTTTGCAGAAAAATATAAGAAAACAGGAAACCTTTCGGTTTGTTATTTTGGGGATGGTGCGGTTCGTCAAGGAGCCCTGCATGAGACCTTTAACATGGCCATGCTATGGAAATTACCCGTGATATTTGTGGTTGAAAATAATGGATATGCGATGGGAACTTCTGTTTCCAGAACTTCAAATGTAACGGATTTATATACCATTGGAGAAGCATATGACATGCCATCTGAACCGGTGGATGCCATGAATGTTGAGTTAGTTCATGAGGCGGTGTCAAGAGCAGCTGCCCGTGCGCGCGCCGGCGATGGACCCACTTTTTTAGAGTTTAGAACCTATCGTTTTCGCGGACACTCGATGTCTGATCCACAAAAATATCGTTCTAAAGACGAGGTGGAATCGTACAAGGATCGTGATCCCATCGAGCAAGTGAAGCATACGATTTTGACAAATAATATTTTATCCCAAGCGGATTTAGATAAAATCGACGAAAAAATTAAAATGCTCGTGCAAGAGTCTGTGGAATTTGCGGAGGCGTCTCCATTCCCTGATAAATCAGAGGCTTACAAGGACGTTTACGTAGAAGAAAATTATCCTTTCATTGAGGAATAAAATAAGATGGGTTAGGGCTAAAATCTTAACCCATTTTATTTTAAGGCCATTTTTTCGATGGCATTCATTTCGTCTCTCAATTTGGCGGCTAATGGGAAATCCAATTCTCTGGCTGCTTTTTCCATCTCTTTGCGAACGGTTTCCAATTGCTTGCCTAATTCCTTTTTTGACATATATTGAAGAAGCGGATCTGCCACTTGCAAGCGCTCTTCTGGGCTAAGTCCATATGATTTGGTAGGTCTAGTCATCCGATCGGCAATCGAAGTTTGCTCCATAATTTCCTCATGACTGCGCCAAATGGTTTTAGGCGTAATCCCATGTTCTTCATTATAAGCCATTTGTATTTCCCTTCTCCGATTCGTTTCCAAGATGGCATTGGTCATCGAGCCCGTCATCCGGTCCGCATACATGATTACTTTTCCATTTTCATTTCTCGCGGCCCGACCAATCGTCTGAACTAATGATCGTATGTCACGCAAGAAGCCTTCTTTGTCGGCGTCCATGATGGCGACCAACGAAACTTCCGGTAAATCTAGGCCCTCGCGAAGTAAGTTGACCCCCACTAATACGTCAAAAACGCCAAGCCTTAACTCCCTCAATATTTCAACCCGCTCCAGCGATTTAATTTCTGAGTGTATATAGCGGCATTTGATGCCCACTCGGTCTAAGTATTTCGATAATTCCTCCGCCATTCGTTTGGTTAGGGTAGTTATCAACACCCGCTCCTGACTTTTTATTCGGCCATGAATCTCGTCCAACAAATCGTCGATTTGATTTTTCGTTGGCCTTACTTCAATCATAGGATCCAAAAGGCCTGTTGGCCTAATCACTTGCTCCACCACCACACCCTCTGAA
>JABMMK010000104.1 GCA_013205605.1 Cytophagales bacterium
TATTGGGGATCATTAAATCCAATTATTTTATTATGTTATTAGTACAAAAACAATTAATTGAAGCCCTACAAAATGGCTTATCCTCATTATTTCAAATTCAAGCAAACGACTTGGTTTTGCAAGAAACCAAAAAGGAATTTGAAGGAAGCTATACCTTTGTTGTTTTCTCTTTTACCAAGCAAGCAAGTTTAGCACCCGCTGCCATCGCCGAGAAACTAGGCCAATTCGTCTTAGAGAACTATTCAGGCGTTAAAAAATTCCAAGTAGTTCAGGGCTTTTTAAACTTTAGCTTTACGGATGAGGTTTGGATAAATGCGTTAAACAAAATTATTCGGGGCTCTCAAAAATTCACTTTAGAAAAGAAAGATGAAAAAGTATTAATTGAATATTCATCCCCCAACACCAATAAACCTTTACACTTAGGCCATTTAAGAAATAATTTTCTTGGATTTTCTGTGGCTCAAATTTTAGATGCGGCTGGATATGAGGTCATCAAAACAAATTTGGTGAATGACCGAGGGATCCATATTTGTAAATCGATGCTGGCATACCAACTCATGGGCCAGGGAGAAACTCCCGAAACTAGTGGATTAAAAGGGGATCATTTGGTTGGAAAATATTATGTGGCATTTGACCAACTCTATAAAGCTGAAATAGACGTATTAGTTAAACAAGGTCTAGATCCTGAAAAAGCAAAAAAAGAAGCACCCATACTCCTAAAAGCACAAGACATGTTATTGGCTTGGGAACAAGGAGACCAAGAGGTCATGGATCTTTGGAAAACAATGAATACTTGGGTTTTTGCAGGTTTTGAGAAAAGCTATGCACAAATGGGCGTTCGTTTTGATAAAATTTATAGGGAGTCGAATACCTATTTACTAGGTAAGAAATTGGTCGACGAAGGATTAAAAGAGGGTGTTTTTTATCAAAAAGAAGATCAATCTGTTTGGATCAATTTAGAGGATGAGGGCTTGGATGAGAAGTTGGTTTTGAGAAAAGATGGAACCTCCGTCTACATTACCCAAGATATGGGAACGGCTCAATTGAAATTCGAGGATTTTGGAGCTAAGAAATCAATTTATGTGGTCGGAAATGAGCAAGATTACCATTTTGAAGTATTGTTCCACATTCTAAAAAAATTAAATAAACCCTATTCCCATGGCAATTTCCACTTATCCTACGGGATGGTCGACCTACCCACAGGAAAAATGAAATCACGTGAAGGCACTGTGGTAGACGCAGATGATTTAATGGATGAAATGGTGCAAACAGCCAAAGAGCGAACCATGGAGCTAGGGAAAACAGATGGATTTACGGAAGATGCGTCGAACGAATTATACCAACAACTTGGCATGGGAGCTTTGAAATACTATTTATTAAAAGTTGACCCAAAGAAGCGAATGATGTTTAATCCAGTAGAATCCATTGATTTTCAAGGGAATACGGGACCCTTTATTCAATATACGCATGCTAGAATCTGCTCGATTACAAGAAAAGCGAAAGAATTAGGCATTGACCTCATGGATACCCATGCAAATAGCTCAGAACTAACCGTAACTGAAATAGATTTAATCTATATTTTGGGGCAATATAAAAGTATCATAGAGTCAGCAGCAGAAGCATTTTCACCATCCTTAATCGCCATGTATGCGTATGATGTAGCGAAGCAATTCAATAAACTTTATAATGAATTAAATATTTTGAAAGAGGAGGATGAAAATAAACGAAACATTCGATTAACTTTGGCAAACATTACGGGCAAAACAATTCAGCATGCTTTTTCGTTATTAGGAATAGTTTCACCCAATAAAATGTAATGAAACGTAAGTATATCATTTTTTTAACCTTTTTAATTTTGACCATCATGTTAGCAAGCTTTATGAAAATTGGATCTATTTTAACGGCATTAGCATTGCCATTCACCCAAAACACAGTTTTAACACGTCCAAACCAAATGGAAACAACCGCTGAAAAGAACTTTCATCAATTTAAAATGAAGACCATCGACGGAAAAGTAATCGACTTTTCTCAATTCAAAGGAAAGAAGATTATCATATTAAATACCGCATCGAAATGTGGTTACACTCGACAATATGCAGATTGGGAAAAATTCCATCAGGCAAATAAAGACATTGTAGTTTTGGGTTTTCCAGCCAATGAATTTGGTGGACAAGAGCCAGGAACAAATTCTGAAATAGCTAGTTTCTGTCAAAAAAATTATGGCGTCTCTTTCCAAATGATGGAAAAAGTGGTTGTCAAAGGCGGCGAAAAATGTGAGCTTTACAAGTGGCTTTCAGAAAAAAACCAAAATGGTTGGAACGAAAAGGAACCAAGTTGGAACTTCTGCAAGTATGTGATCAATGAAAAAGGAGAATTAGTTAATTTCTTTGCCTCTGGAATTGTTCCAACAAGTCCTGAATTCATTGCTGCATTGAATAAATAATTCACATGAATCGATGGATTGAGGCAGCAAGACCTCGGACCTTACCATTAGCGATAGCAAGTATTTTATTAGGAAATTTTCTGGCCTATGCGGCCGGAAAATTTTCTTTTTTAACGGCAGCTTTAGCTATTTTGACCACTTTGCTACTCCAAATCCTTTCGAATTTTGCAAATGATTTTGGAGATTCAAAAAACGGAGTAGACAATAAAAATAGAAAAGTAGCCTTAAGAGCTGTACAGACAGGAAAAATTTCTCCTTCCGAAATGAAAAACGCCGTCATTATTGCAGCAAGCCTTTCATTTATTTCAGGAATAAGTCTTTTGTATTTTGCTTTACAATACGCTAATCCACAAACGATTACCGCTTTTGTCGGGCTAGGTCTGCTGGCTATTTTAGCTGCAATCGCTTATACGGTTGGCAAAAAGCCCTATGGCTATATGGGCCTGGGCGATCTTTCAGTATTTCTATTTTTTGGTTGGGTTGGCACCTTTGGTACCTTTTATTTACAAACTGAAATTTTAAATTATTACATTCTAATTCCTGCTTCTGGTTGTGGATTTTTATCTGTTGCCGTATTAAATTTAAATAATTTAAGGGACGTCGAAAATGACCGAAAGACAGGGAAAAATTCCATTCCGGTTCGCATAGGTAAAGTTTACGGGTTCTACTACCAAAAAACAATCATGTTGTTAGGTGTCTGTACCTTTATTATCTACTTAATGTATCAAGGAAAACCCATTCAATTGTCACAGAACATTATCATCATGGCCGGATGGTACCCTTTAGTTCAAATCATCAAGCAATTGAATTCAAAAATGACCCCTGCACAGATAGATCCTTACTTAAAAAAGACTGCTTTGAGCACTTTGTTTTTGATTGTGATTTTTGGTGTGAGTCAAATTTTTCTTAGCTAGAAAATTGACTATTTTTACAAAAAAATAATCCACTCATGTTACAACGAATTTCCATTCTATTCTTGTTGAATTTACTATTCATCACTGCAGTCATTGCCCAAGACGCCACTCCTAATTATCTTGAATTAGGCATTACGCAAAACAAAACAGGTAATTACGCCGATGCATTAAGGAATTTCAGTATTGAAATTGAAAAAAATATCGCGAATCCCAATCCCGTTTCATTTTACAATCGCGGATTTGCCAAATACAATTTAAAAGATTTCCGAGGAGCTATTTTAGATTTTGACAAAGCTATAGAATTGAAGCCAACTTATTTCGAAGCTTTTATCGCAAGAGGACAAAGTTATAGCATGCAAGACAACCACAAAGTGGCCATGAATGATTACAATGAAGCGATTCGTTTAAATCCATTGGAAGCCACCGCGTATTTTAGTCGGGGTATCTCCAAAATGAAACTTCAAAACTTCCGTGGCGGATTATCTGATTTCAACAAATCTTTGGAATTAAATCCAGAATATGCCCCAGGATTAGCCTCTAGAGGCGAATCAAAAGTAAAACTGGGCGACTTTAAAGGAAGTTTGGAAGATTTTGATAAAGCCATCACCATCAATCCAAAGCGTGCGAATTATTATTCGAGTCGGGCTTATTCCAAACTAAAATTAGGAGAATATGCCGCAGCTTTAAAAGATTATGCGGAAGCTATTAAACTAAGTCCAGACAATCCAGACGATTATTATTTTTCAGGATTTTGCAAAACGCAATTGGAAAATTTTAGAGGCGAAAACGGTGAAAAAGGAGCATTAGAAGATTTTAGCAGGTCATTGGAATTAAACCCGATGAAAGTGGAAGCTTATTATGGAAGAGGCTTTTCAAAATCAAAAATTGGGGACCAAAGGGGAGCCATTGAGGATTATACGAAAGCAGCAGAAACAGGAAACAATGAAAATGCGAAGATTCTTTATGATGGCAAAATGTCTAAAAATTTGCTAGATGACCTAAGAAATGGCGTACAAGACAAAATCAAAATGGCAGAATTTACGTCTGAAAGAGCTGAAATATATTTCAATAGAGGATCTGCTAAAGCAAAATCTGGGGACCAAAAACAAGCGATGGATGATTACA
Organism: Cytophagales bacterium; assembly: GCA_013205605.1. Classification (GTDB taxonomy): domain Bacteria; phylum Bacteroidota; class Bacteroidia; order Cytophagales; family Spirosomataceae; genus Aquirufa. The sequence continues at coordinate 4,483 of JABMMK010000104.1, forward strand.
ATAAAGCTATTTCACTTAATCCAGTGTATGCGGAGGCCTATTTTTTAAGAGGCGTTGCCAAGTCATCTTTAGGAGACCAACGCAATGCCATTCTAGATTGTAGCAATGCGATAAAATTAAATCCCAAATATGCGGAAGCCTATTATGTTCGAGGCATTATAAAATTAGCCCTCAGCGACAATACAGGTTGTTTAGATTTAAGTAAAGCAGGAGAATTAGGTTATAATCCTGCCTATCAGGTCATCCGAGATCATTGCAATTAATTTCAAAATCATTCATTTGAGTAAAAAAGCCTTCTAAGATGAAGGCTTTTTTTATTCAAATCTCAAGTGCTTGACAGATTCCCCGGAATTGGCTAATTCTTCTAAAGAATCTATCCCAATTTGCAAATGCTTATTGACAAAATTGGCTGTAACCGTATGATCACTTTTTTCCGTTTTAACCCCATCAGGCGTCATAGGATTATCAGATACTAAAAGCAAAGCCCCATGTGGTATTTTATTGACAAAGCCCACGATAAATATGGTCGCTGTCTCCATGTCTATCCCCATGGCTCGAATATCGGACAAATAGGTTTTGAAAACTTCGTCATGCTCCCAAACTCTTCGGTTAGTCGTATAAACCAAGCCGGTCCAATAGTCCATTTCATGTTTCTTGATCATGGATGAAACCGCTCTTTGCAGTCGGAATGATGGCAAAGCAGGTACTTCCTTTGGCATGTATTCATCTGAAGTCCCCTCTCCCCTAACTGCGGCAATGGGTAAAATCAAATCGCCTATATTTAAATTTTTCTTTAAACCCCCACATTTCCCTAAAAACAATACCGCATGAGGAGAAATAGCGGATAATATATCCATTACCGTAGCTGCCATAGGAGAACCCATGCCAAAATTTATGATCGTAATGTTATTAGCCGTGGCCGTTTGCATGGGCCGGTCTTTCCCTAAAATCTCCACTGAAAATTTTTCAGCAAACATGTCCACATAATTTTTAAAATTGGTCAATAAGATGTATTGGCCAAATTTTTCGATGGGAGTTCCCGTGTATCTGGGTAACCAATTTTGAACAATCTCTTCTTTTGTCTTCATAAATTATGTTTGAGTGATGAAATTAATCTAAATAAAGATTAATTTAGTATTTGGCTTTAAAACCTATGAATTCTTCGAACAATTTACAATTGATTTTCCCTGAATTTGAATACAAATTAACAAAAAAGGAAGGGAAACTTTTTATTTATGACCCAATAGCTAAAAAATACAGGGCTTTAAGCCCAGAGGAATGGGTAAGGCAACATTGTTTGAATTTTTTAACCAACCATTTAGGTTATCCTGCCACCAACATACAAATTGAAAGAGCTTTTAAAGTAAATAAATTAGTCAGGCGCACTGACATTCAGGTGTTTAATTCATTAGGAGAATTGTTGATCATCATTGAATGTAAAGCACCCCATATAGAAATAAATGATATTACTTTTCAACAAATTAGTCAATACCAACAAAAAAATGTGGCTAAATATTTAGCCTTAACCAATGGATTAGAGAATCATATTTTTGAAATAAACGCAACAGAAAATCTAACAAATAAAATCAATCAATTCCCAGCCTATTTATGAAAACCTTTCTTTATTTAATTATCACCTCAACGTTTTTATTATTTTCTCAAACATCATTTGCCCAAAAGAAGCCCAATACATTGCCTAAAAGACCGAAATTGGTCATAGGCATCGTGGTAGATCAAATGCGATACGAATACCTCTATAAATATGCAGATCGATACGTAGATGGTGGGTTTAAGCGCCTCATGAAAGAGGGGTTAAATTGCCAAGAAAATCATTATAATTATGCGCCAACGGTCACTGCGGCGGGACACACCAGTGTTTACACAGGTACCGTTCCTTCTGTTCATGGAATTGTGGGCAATGATTGGACCGATGTGGCTAGTGGCAAAAAAGTATATTGCACAGAAGATAGCACCGTAAAAACAGTAGGAACTACAGGAAAAACAGGTTGGATGTCGCCTAAAAATCTTTGGACCAGCACCATTACAGACCAATTAAAAATGGCGCAAAATTACAAGTCCAAAACTATCGCCATAGCCTTAAAAGACCGAGGAGCTATTTTGCCCGGAGGACATACGGCAAATGCCGCTTATTGGTATGATTCAAAAGAAGGCCGTTGGATTAGTTCTAGCTTTTATTTCAATGAATTACCTAGCTGGGTTCAATCATTTAATGCAGAGGAAAGAGCTTTAAAATATGTGCAAAAAGGTTGGAATACAATTTACCCAATCGAAACCTATACCCAAAGTGCTGAAGATGAAAATAAGTTTGAAGGAAAATTACCAGGAGAAAAATCCACTAGTTTTCCACATGATTTAAAGGGAGGAAATCCATTAGAAGTCATTAGAACTACTCCATATGGCAATAGTATCACCAAGGATTTTGCACTCAAGGCCCTTGAAAATGAAAAATTAGGTAAAAATGGATCAACCGATTTTTTAGCTATTAGTTTTTCATCAACTGATTATGTGGGTCATAATTTTGGTCCACAATCCATCGAATTAGAGGATACTTATCTACGTTTGGATAAAGATATCGCTGAGATATTGACCTATTTAGATGCACAATATGGAAAAGACCAAGTACTTGTTTTTCTTACAGCAGATCACGCGGTAGCTGAGGTTCCTGGGTATGCCAATAGCAAAAAGTTGCCAGGAGGGGTTTTTGACCGAAATGGATCCATTTCCGATATGAAAAAAGCGATCAATCAAGCATTCGGAAACGTAGATTTATTGGTCGGCGAAGAAAATAGCCAACTCTATTTCAATCATAATTTGATGGCCAAAATGGGGATTGATTCAAAAAAATTATTTGACGTAGTCAGGAAATCGTACCAAAAACAGGAAGGTTTTTCAGAGCTTGTCAATTTGCAAGATATTCCAAGTGCCAATTTAAATGCGCAATACAACCAATTGATCATCAATGGATACCATCCGGCAAGAAGTGGAGATTTTATGATTTTATTAAAACCATCCTGGTTTATGGGATCAAAAACAGGTACGACACATAGTACTTTATATTCCTATGATACCCATGTACCCTTGTTGTTTTATGGTTGGAAAGTTAAGCCAAGTGAAATGGTAAAAAGAACTTATATAAGTGATATTTCGGTGACATTGGCCAACTGGCTACATATCATGGAACCGTCAGGAAGCATAGGCAATGTTATAACGCAAATACCCTAACCATTAAATCAATACTTGCAATTTTTAAAGATTATTAGCTAATTTTGCAAAAAATTTAGAATTAATTTAAGATTAACAAATGAAAATAGCTGTAGTAGGAACTGGATATGTTGGATTGGTTACGGGTACATGTTTTGCGGAAACGGGAAATCACGTGACTTGCGTGGATATCAATGAAGATAAAATTAATCGAATGAAAGCAGGCGAGGTTCCTATTTACGAACCCGGTCTTGAGGACTTATTTCATCGAAATACAGAAGAAGGAAGATTGAATTTTACCACTTCTCTAAGTGAGGGTATAAAAGGAGCAAAAGTGATTTTTCTGGCTTTGCCAACTCCTCCGGGTGAAAATGGCTCTGCCGATTTAAAATATATTTTACAAGTAGCTAAAGATTTGGGGCCAATGATCACCGAATATACCGTGATCATTGACAAAAGTACAGTGCCCGTTGGAACCTCAGAACTTGTCCATCAAGCGATAGCCAAAAATGTTTCTCCTGATTTATTTGACGTAGTTTCAAATCCTGAATTTTTGAGAGAAGGTGTTGCGGTTGAGGATTTTATGAAACCAGACCGAGTGGTCATTGGAACAGAATCTGACAAAGCAAAAGAAATATTGAATCGATTATATGCCCCATTAGTTCGCCAAGGAAATCCAATCATTTTCATGGATGAACGTTCGGCAGAAATGACTAAATATGCAGCTAATGCATTTTTGGCCACCAAGATTACCTTCATGAATGAAATTGCTAACCTGTGCGAGTTAGTTGGCGCAAACGTGGACGATATTCGCAGAGGCATAGGCACCGATTCAAGAATAGGCAAGCGGTTTTTATTTGCGGGCATCGGATATGGAGGTTCTTGCTTCCCTAAGGATGTGCAGGCGCTAGCCAAAACTTCAGAAGAGAATAATTACCAATTTCACATTTTAGATAGTGTGATGAAGGTCAATGAAAAGCAAAAAACTAAGTTGATTCCGATTATAAAAAATCACTTCAATAATGAGTTAGCTGGAAAAACGATCGGTATTTGGGGTTTGGCATTTAAGCCTTATACGGATGACATTCGCGAGGCACCTGCTTTGTACAACATCGAACATCTACTCGAATTAGGATGTAAAATCAATGTGTATGATCCTGAGGCGATGCCTAATACCAAAGAATTATTAGGAGAAACAGTTACCTTCTCAAAGAATCCTTACGACGCGATTGAGAATGCGGATGCGCTCCTTATTGTGACCGAATGGCCACAATTTAGAACACCTGACTTTGAACGCATGGAAAGCTTATTGAAAAATAAGGTAATTTTTGACGGTAGAAATTTATATGAAATGGCTCAAATGAAAGAATTAGGATACACCTATTATTCCATTGGCCGCGGGGTGGTTAAGTAGATTAGGTAATAGGTAAAAGGTAATAGGTATTGTAGAGACGCGATACTTCGCGTTTAAAATATTAATAAAACACCATTTACAAAATTGTGGATGGCTATTTTTTAAAAAATATGAAGAGAATATTAATTACAGGGGGTGCGGGATTCCTAGGCTCACATTTATGTGATCGTTTCATCAAAGAAGGCTATCATGTAATTGCCATGGATAACTTGATCACTGGAGATCTGAAAAATATCGAGCACTTATTTAAGCTTCCAAATTTTGAGTTTTACCACCATGATGTTTCTAAATTCATTCATGTTCCAGGCCAATTAGATTATATTTTACATTTTGCGTCTCCTGCCTCTCCGATTGATTATTTAAAAATACCCATTCAAACCCTAAAAGTGGGCTCATTAGGCATTCATAATTGCTTAGGCTTAGCCAGAGTAAAAGGAGCACGTGTATTAATCGCTTCTACATCAGAGGTTTATGGAGACCCGACCGTCCATCCCCAACCAGAGGAATATTGGGGAAATGTTAATCCAGTAGGCCCGCGCGGCGTATATGACGAAGCAAAGCGTTTCCAAGAGGCAATGACCATGGCCTATCATACCTATCATGGATTAGAAACAAGAATCGTTCGAATCTTTAATACCTATGGTCCAAGAATGCGATTAAACGATGGGCGTGTACTTCCTGCATTTATAGGCCAAGCATTGCGTGGAGAAGATTTAACCATGTTTGGTGATGGATCACAAACAAGAGCTTTCTGTTTTGTCAACGATTTAGTGGAGGGTATATATCGGCTTTTATTAAGTGATTACACCCAACCTATGAACATCGGTAATCCAGATGAAATTACCATTAAGGAATTTGGTGAAGAAATTATCAAATTAACGGGGACTACCCAAAAGCTTATTTCATTGCCATTGCCAACTGATGACCCAAAGCAACGTAAACCAGATATTACAAAGGCCAAAGCGATCTTAGGTTGGGAGCCCAAAGTATCTCGTGCAGAAGGTTTAAAAATCACCTACGAATATTTCAAATCATTAAGCCCAGACGATTTACATCGGATGGCACACCATAAAGAGTTCTAGTTATAACCGGGGAAACCCGGTTTTTTTATTCCTTGTAGAGACGCGATACCTCGCATCTTTTTTGGTTATTTTTTGTGGGAAATAGACGCGAAGTAGCGTCTCTACAAAAATAATATGAATATAATTAGACGCGAAGTATCGCGTCTCTACAAAATTAATCATCGGAAAACAAAAAAGGCTGCCCTTGTGAGCAGCCTTTTTATTTCGGAATCGAATATCTTAATTAAAGATATAACGAACTCCAAATTGTGCTTGCCAACGAGATCCCAGACCAAATGATCTTTGGAAAGTATCAGACAATGGAGTGGTTCCAGAACGATAAGGGAACGTAAATACAGGTTTTCCTGTAGCGGCATCGTTACCAACATAATTGATTAATCCGGCTCGTAAGGTAGATTGATTTAATCCCCACTGTGGAGTTACATAATTACCAAAATTAAATACGTCTAAAGTAAACTGTAACGTATTTGTATGACCACCTACCTTGATGTAAAAGTCTTGAATTACCTTGAAATCAAAATTAGCGGACCACGGTAATTCAGCACCATTACGCTGAGCATAATGACCACGATGTGCATTCAAATAGGAATCTTGCGTGATATACTTATCTAAATCTGCCCATTGTTGAGCCGCCGTGTAAGTACCCAAATCTCTCAACATAATGTCGGATTGACTACTAGGAATAAAAATCAAATCATTCGCATTTTGATTATCTCCATTCATATCTCCTGAATAAGTATATGAGAAACGACCCGCTGGAGCAGCAGAATAGGTGAATCCAAAAGTAGTACTCGCCTTCTCATTCAAATAGTTTAAACGATATGAACCATATGCGTTAAAACGATGCGTTTGAATGTAAGAAGAATATGAAGCCACATTCTCATTGGGATCACCTGAAACTACACGATCTCTCCATTGTGATTGAGCAATAGATCCTCCATCATTCACTGAACGAGAATCAGAGTTCGTATAAGCCAAAGAAGCGAAAAGTCCATTTTCAAATGTTTTTGAAATAGTAGCTGTCAATGCATACGAGTAACCTAAGTCTGTGTTCTTGATAACAATCGCATCAGAAATACTAGGGCTAGATACCGTATTAGGACCAACTGCTGGAGCATTTACACCTCTCACATTACCATAGATTTGGAAGTTCCTAACTGAACCTGGAAGTCCATTCGTACCCAATGTGTAAAAAATCATACGATTATCTGCACCAACAGCCTTAACTGTCGACTTAGGTAAATTCACGTTCTCTAAATACACCGCGTTAACATCTTTGGTATATATACCTTCTAAACCTAAAATCCAACCATCACCCAAGTTTTTATCTAAAGCTAAATTGGTTCTAAATACTTGAGAAAACTTAAAGTTAGGATCCGTAACAGCTAAATTGTAAGCTGTTGGAGTCAAAGGCAAAGTAATCGCCGGACGATAAGCATTTACGTCTGGATTGAATGGACGGTTCGTTGGGTTAGCCAAATTTTCTGAACCAAACAATACACCATTGTTAGACAATTGATTCGATAACCAAACGTAAGGAACACGACCAGAGAATAAACCTAAACCTCCACGAATTTGAGTTTGCTTGTCATCCTTCACATCCCAGTTGAAACCAAAACGGGGTGACCATAAAACAGTTGTTTCAGGGAATTTATTTGTAGTCAATTTAACCCCATCACGGAAAGTTAAACTTGGAACATACGTATTCGTATACTTTGGCTCGTCGAATGACGGGAATGAAGTAGCATCCGCACGTATACCAAAAGTTAATTTTAAGCCTTTAGCAGCTGTAATTTCATCTTGGCCATAAAAACTTAATGTGCTACCCTTCATTTCAGCAAAAGGGAAAGTACTGTAGTTTGACCATTGTTGTTGGTAACGCGCAGGAATCACTTTCGTATCTCCGTTGGCTGATTTAATGAAATCATCAATTGATTTAAATTGATAAGCACCATAATAGTTAGGAGCAAAGCCATTCATAAATGAATTTGTCTCAAAAGCTAAACCTAGCGTATAAACATGCTTTCCTTTATAAATCGTTAAGTTATCAGCGATTTGGAAAATATCAGAATTCAAAATGTTATTTGCCGAGAATGGCTCATATCCAAATGCAGTTAATTCATTTAAATTATTATTTCCGATATCAACAGTCGGGAATGGATTATCATTCACTGGAGATTGACGGAAGTCACGCATGGCAGTGTAACCTACGGTTAAGTTATTTGCTACCGAGTTCGAAAAAGTTGAGTTTAATTCTGCAATGTATGAATCAAGGTTATTATTAATTCTGTACAAAGAACCTTGAAAAGGCAAAACAGTAGCAGAAGCTGAACGTCCACCAGATAATGAACCAGATGAAGATGGATTAATATCCGCATAAGAACGTAAGTAATTATATTTTACATTGAATTTATGCTTATCAGAAATATTCCAATCCAAACGTAAATTTACTTTTTGAGAATACTTTTCTTTATTCCAATTCTCATAAGCACCTGGATCGTACTTGAATTTACTCATTAAGAAATCTTTCAAACGATCTAAATCAGCCGCTTTCGCGATCGATTTATTAGGCTCAGAACCTGTTCTGGTAGCTACAAAATTGGAACCTGGATCCGTTTGTGTCTCTTGCTCAAATGAAGCAAAAACAAATAATTTATCTTTGATTAAAGCACCACCGATACGAGCACCGATTTGCCCACGAGCAAAGGTACCATATTGATTCACCA
>JABMMK010000105.1 GCA_013205605.1 Cytophagales bacterium
ACACATCCCGCAGTCAAAAAAACAAACATGGGCCTAATCTGTTTCCCTTTTCTTTGGACAATATAATTCATGATCGTATCCAAAAGCATCACTTTGGACTTCATGAATTGCCTGAATTTTCCTTCAAACTCCTTCATGGGTTCCGCAATAGGGGCCTGAATAGAGCTGATAGAATAGGACATAGGTGAAATCTTTTCTAGAGGATAATTGAAATTGTGTAAATTTAAGCACAATTTAGGATAATCCGTTTTCCATCTTTAAATATTGCTGCCTTATGAGTAAGATTTTAGTACTTGCCGGTGGATCAGTTAAAGGAGCGTTTCAGGCTGGAGTTATGAAAGCTATGATGGAGCGAGGTTATCAGCCCGATGCGGTCTATGGTGTTTCGGTCGGAAGCTTAAATGCAGCCTATTTTGTAAACCAATTGGGGATGCAAGCACTTACGGGTGGGCCAATTTCATTTACGGATGCATCCCAAGACTTGTGGGACTTTTGGGAAACTCGAATTACAAGCCCTAAAAGTTTATCTAAACCTTTTAATATATTCCAACTTGGACTTACGGCTCTAAGAAAAAAATTCAAGGGATTGGTTGACACCCAGCCTTTACGCAATTTACTGACTGAGGTTTTATCGATACGCAACTTACATGCGAGCCCTATTTCTTTGAAAATTGGGGCCGTTAATATCATGGATGGAACGGTGTATTACGTCGATGCCTCTGAAGAATATTTTCTGGACTACCTGATGGCCTCATCAGCAGTGCCTATTTTGATGCCCGTCGTGAAGATCAATGGCGAAAGGCGTAGAAGCTTTTTAGATGGAGCATTACGCGATGTGGCACCCATTAAAAAGGCTGTTGACGATGGTGCAAGCCACATTGTATGCATTAGTTGCCACATGGAATCCATTGAAGGTGGACATTTTGATTCAGGAGATTTACTGGCATTAGTGGACCGAGTGATGGACATTGCCGTCAATGAAATTCTAAATGCCGATATTAAAGAGGTGATGATTTCCAATACGACCATTGACATTCAGTCGATCAGGCCACCCCAACCCCTCACTATTGACATTCAAAATTTTAATAAAATGGATATCCGAAAAATGCTTGAACTAGGTTATCAAGTAGGGCAGGACATCAAGATTAATTGACCTTAGCTGATTATACCACCATGATATCTTTTTCCTTATCGGCAAAAATAGCATCTATTTTCGAAATAAATCCATCAGTCATTTTTTGAATCCTATCCTCCGACGATTTGATATCATCTTCAGAAACGCCTTCGCCTTTGAGCTTTTTAATGCTATTATTTCCATCTTGACGTGCATTTCTAACATTAATCTTAGCGACTTCAATTTCTTGCTTGACACGCTTAACTAAATCACGTCTTCTTTCTTCTGTTAAAGGAGGAATAGAAAGCCTAATTAATTCTCCATCATTCATGGGATTTAACCCTAAGTTTGAATTGCGAATGGCTTTTTCAATCTCCCCAAAAATACCTTTTTCAAAGGGTTTGATTGCAATCGTTCTCGCGTCAGGAGTAGTGATGGAAGATGCCCCCGTTAATGGAGTTGGCATTCCATAATAATCAATCATGATACCTTCCAACATAGAAGTACTGGCCTTCCCTGCTCGAATTTTTGATAATTCAATATTTAGATGTTTGATAGCACCCTCCATGGTTTCTTGTGATGCCTCTATATAAAACTCTAATTCTTCCATTTTTTAACTGATTAATGTTCCTACATCTTCTCCAGACACCAGCGCAGCTAAATTGCCGGTCTTGTTCATGTCAAAAACAATGATGGGAACTTTATTTTCTTGGCATAATGTAAAAGCCGTTGTATCCATTATTTTCAAGCCTTTGCCAATGGCCTCAGCAAAACTTAAATGCGTGTAGCGGGTGGCAGTTGGATCTTTCTCTGGATCAGCCGTATAAACGCCATCTACCCGAGTTCCTTTTAAAACCACATCTGCTTCTATTTCAATGGCCCTCAATGAGGCGGTAGAATCCGTTGTAAAATAAGGGTTTCCTGTTCCTGCACCAAAAATAACAATCCTTCCTTTTTCTAAATGGCGCATGGCTCTTCTTCGAATAAAGGGTTCGCATACTGCTTCCACTTTAAGCGCCGTCATCATTCGCGTATATAATCCTTGTTTTTCCAATGATGCCTGAACGGCCATCCCATTAATTACGGTGGCCAGCATACCCATGTAATCACCCTGCACTCGATCAATCCCTGCTTTTGCAGCACTTGCCCCTCTAAATATATTTCCACCGCCTATGACGATAGCCACTTCCACACCCAAATCATGTACTCGCTTTATTTCTTCCGCGTATTGCCCAAGAATGACGGGATCTATTACCTCTGTATCTGTCGACAATGATTCTCCAGAAAGTTTCAATAGGATTCTTTTGTATTTTGGGTCTTTCATTAGAAGAGGTTTTTAGAATAAAGATCCAACAAATTTAGAAAAAATATTCTGCTATTTTAATCAGTTCCCAAGGTTTTCTCTTTTGCTAAGGGTAATTTCCACCAAGGCAAATAGGGATAGGCATGATGTTCGTAATGGTAACCAAAAAAATAACAGGAAATAAAAGCCCACATATGATTTTTGGATTGACTTCGGGATTGTTGGGCATTTCCCTCTTCATGCGCTCCCCGATGTGGTAAATACGTGCCAAAATAAAATAATTGCAACGTACTTAAAATGGCAGGTAGCTCCCACATCAGAATCAAATTCCACATGGGGAACCAAAGTTTTAAAATATTGTAGGTGATCGCCATTGCTAAAACTTGCTGCCATGTCACGTATTGCCACATGAATTTAAACCACCAAATAAAGAAATTTCCTTGATGCACATCGGGATCTTGTTCTGTATTTACATGATTATGATGCATGTGATGCTTTGTTCTCAACTTTCCATATTGATTGAACGCAAACAGAATCGTACAAAATTTTCCCAAGGCATCATTGATTTTTGGGTATTTTGTACTGACCACTCCATGAATGGAATCATGCGAGGTGATAAATAAACCTGTATACAAATGTGTTTGAAGTAAAATGAGTACATATACCCAAGGATTGGAAAAACTTAATGCCAAATTAATCCCGTAATACAGGTTTAAAAACCAACAAGCGATGATCAGCAAAGCCCAAAAAATACCCGTATTTCCTAATGACTTATTCATGTCACATTCAATGTTATAAATGGATTACTACAAAACTATGAAAATTGTTTCAGCATTTTAAAGAAATAGGCCAAATGGACCTTCGTTAATTAATTAGGTTTCCTTTCTCATTAGTTGCTTACCGACCTCACAAGAAGCACATTTTTTAACCTGGCAATACTGATGATACCATTGTAAGCATCCCTGTGAATCACCAGAATGCCTCATCTTTAGCCCATATTCGCTGAAAATTCGCGTAACAAAATTATTTTCAGCCCTTATTTCTCGCATCCATCGAAGGGCTTTTTCTTCGTATTTTGATTCGCTTTTGTAGGTTGAATAACAAATCAACATGGGAATCAGCGTGTTAATGCATATCGATTCAAAAGCCGATTTTCCTATGACCGAGTGGCTACCATTTCCTTTTTTACCAAAATGATAATGTTGTTGCCAATAGTCATTGAGCGGAGTTTCAAATAAAGTTTTGATCGTTTTCAAATCTTGCATTTCCAATAGCAATGAAATTAAACTACAATTTGACCGAATTAGCTCGGCAAATTGAGCGATTCTGACCGTTGGGAAATTAGGTGGCCGCATCCGTAAAAACTTCCAATCGGAATAATTTAAATAGGTGTTTGGCCAGTCATGTTTCTTTTTTAAATGAATAAATTCTCTCCGCAATTCCCATTGATATTCATCCCGCATATCATTTTCTAGCATGCCCGCTAGGCCAAATAAGGAAGCTTCAATCCCATTATTTCGATCTCGGTACCGCAATATTAATTTTAAAGGCATCGATTGAGCCAGTCTGAACATAGGATCAGCATTCACTGAAAATCCAAAACTCCTAGCTAAAGACTGATAAAAAGTTTCCTCCCAATCCCCTTGAGTACTTAAAAGCAATTGCTGGATTTGAATGACTTTTTTTGCTTGTCTTTCCCGCAAGCATTGTGCCAACATCTTTTCTTTTACGTCAAAATCAACGGACTCAAACATCGAGCCACAGGGTAGTTGAGACCCGCCGACCGATTTTTTTATTTCATAGGCTGCAAGCGTTTCTGGATTTACTTGGGTCGACAAACATAGGGAAGGGATCGATGCGCCATTTTGATATTTGATCTTTAGGTCATCATTCCAAACGACATGTAAAATGACATTTTCATAGGACGGATCTTTTTGGTGTGCATGCTGAATCCAGTCCGATGCATTAATGTGCAGCTCCACGGTTCCTACCCAGTCTAACTCATTGATTCTAATTTTGGCTTGTTGGAAATCTGCTCCCGCATTCGAATTTTCTATGCCTGGATGAATGACAGATATTTTGTCGCCCGTAGACGTCAACAAATTTTGATGATTGAACAACTGATTTTTCCACAAATACGAAATGAATAGCTCATTGACCATGATACGATTTTTTATGATCCGAAGGTAAATGAACTACTGATAATTAAACTGATAATCAAGATCAGATAATTGATAAAGAATTTGTAGAGACGCGATACCTCGCGTCTGGTTCTCGCGATTGGTTGGATATTGTAGAGACGCGATACCTGAAGTGCACCCATTTTGTTGGACAAAATTAAACAATAGATTTGACATAATGAGCTCGGTA
>JABMMK010000106.1 GCA_013205605.1 Cytophagales bacterium
CAGCACAAATGGACGGAGCTATCTTGGTAGTTGCGGCTACAGATGGTCCAATGCCACAAACTCGTGAGCATATCCTTTTGGCTCGCCAGGTTGGCGTACCTCAATTGGTTGTATTCATGAACAAAGTGGATATGGTGGATGATCCAGAATTATTAGAATTAGTAGAAATGGAGATCCGTGAGCTTCTTTCATTTTATGAGTTTGATGGCGATAACATTCCAGTAATCCAAGGATCTGCTTTAGGTGGATTGAATGGAGATGCTAAATGGGTAGCTACGATTGATGCTTTGATGGATGCGGTTGACAGCTGGATTCCACTTCCTAAGCGTGATGTTGAGAAGCCATTCTTGATGCCAGTTGAAGACGTATTCTCGATCACAGGTCGTGGTACTGTTGCAACAGGTCGTATTGAGACAGGTATTGTTAACTCAGGTGAGCAGGTTGATATCTTAGGTATGGGAGCTGAAAACTTGAAATCTGTTGTTACAGGTGTTGAGATGTTCCGTAAGATTTTGGATCGTGGAGAAGCTGGAGATAACGTAGGTTTATTGTTACGTGGTGTTGAAAAAACTGATATCCGTCGTGGTATGGTTATTTGTAAGCCAGGTTCTGTAAAGCCTCATACTCACTTAAAAGCAGAGGTTTATATCTTGTCAAAAGAAGAAGGTGGACGTCATACTCCATTCTTTAATAAATATCGTCCACAGTTCTATTTCCGTACAACAGACGTAACAGGAGAAATCATGTTACCTGCGGGAGTTGAAATGTGTATGCCTGGTGACAACTTAACGATTGACGTTACGTTATTAAGCCCAGTAGCTATGGATAAGGGTCTTCGTTTCGCGATTCGTGAAGGAGGTCGTACGGTAGGTGCAGGTCAGGTGACTGAAATCTTAGACTAATTTTTTTAGTTGATGTAGAAAAGAGCGGTCACTGGCCGCTCTTTTTTTTTCCTATTATTTAAAAAAACCTATGAAAAAATTATTCTTCCTTTTATTGTTCATTTCCTATGCAGGTATGGCACAGGAATTTTACGAAATCAGAACTTACCAAATGAAGTTCCGTGGCAACGTGAATATTTTGGAAAATTATTTATCCAAAGCACTCATTCCTGCCTTAAACAAATATGGTGTTTCAAAAGTGGGCGTGTTCAAGGATTATGGAAAGCCCGAGCCGGCGATTGTCGTAGTAGCCATTCCATTTGCTTCATTATCCGCTTATGCTGGATATAAAGATGCGTTAGAAAAGGATGCGGAATACCAACAAGCTGCTTCCGCCTATTTTCAGCAGGTAGGATTCGATAAGCCGATGTTTGAGAAAATTTCTATTTACTTAGCCAAGTCATTTGCTGGACATCCCGCGTTGACTTTACCTAATAAGCAAGCGAGCAGAATTTATGAATGGAGGACCTATGAAGCCTATAATGAAGATGCCCTTAAGCGTAAAATAGCCATGTTTAATGAGGCGGAATTAGCCGTTTTCGATAAAGTAGGTTTGCATAATGTGTTTTTTGGTGAAGTATTAGCTGGAGAAAATACACCTTGCTTGACTTACATGGTTTCTTTTGAAAACATGGCTGAGCGGGATGCCAATTGGGCTAAATTTAGCGCAGATCCCGATTGGAAAAGAATTTCGGGAGATGCAAAATATGCCAATAGTCATTCGCGCACCGTACGTAAATTCTTGGAACCTACAAGCTATTCACAATGGTAGGTAGGCTTTAATTAAATAAGGAGGTTTGTTAATTATGATTTTTTATCTAAATTTGCAATCCTTTCTACGGGCATAGTATAATGGTAGTATGCAGGTCTCCAAAACCTTTGGTCAGGGTTCGAATCCTTGTGCCCGTGCAATGTAATAATTTAAAAACCGGAAATCCGGTGAAAATATGAGCAGTATAACATCTTTGATTAAGGAATCTTGGGTAGAAGTAACAGAGAACGTTACTTGGCCTAAGTTTACTGAACTCCAATCAAGTTCTATTTTGGTTTTGGTTGCATCATTAATTTTTGCTTTATTGGTAGGAGTTGTTGATTTAGCCTTTAAAACTGGATTGGATTTATTTTATAGTTCATTTTAATTTAGGGTTTAGGCCCGTCCTTAACAAACAACAATTGCCATGGCAGAGACTAAATGGTATGTTTTGAGAGCAATTTCAGGACAAGAAAAAAAGGTAAAAACGTATATGGAGAATGAATTAGCGCGCCAAGGCGTGTCTGAAGCAGTTCCTCAGATATTAATTCCGACAGAAAAAATTTACGAAATTCGTAAAGGTAAAAAAGTGATTCGCGAGAAAAACTTATTTCCTGGATATATTATGGTTGAAGCAGATTTAGCTGGAGAGGTTAGTCATATATTGACTTCGACACCAGGAGTAATCGGCTTTTTACAAACGACTAATGAAGTAATCGAGGAAGAGAAGATTGAGGGAGGAAAGACTAAAAAGGTGAAGGTCAGTGTAAAGAGACCTATGCCGATTAACCAAACGGAAGTCAATCGTATTTTAGGTAAGGTAGACGAATCGGCTGCCACTGAAGAATTTGCTTCGGTTACCTTCATCAAAGGAGAGACTGTTCACGTGATCGACGGACCATTTGCTACTTTTGAAGGAACGATTGAAGAAATTCATGAGAATAGCAAGAAGCTTTCTGTTATGGTGAAAATATTTGGCCGTAATACGCCACTTGAATTAAATTACTCTCAAGTAGAAAAATAGATTTCCATTTATCATTGAAAAAAAGTCCTGAAGAAAATTTCAGGACTTTTTTTGTACAAAGTATTTGCAAATTAGAATAAAAGCCCTAATTTTGCAGTCCGTTTAAAAAGCGGCAATTTCTGTTTTGAAAATTTCAAAAGGAGATTGGGCCTAATCGTAATGTTACACGGGAGGGTCACTCGGAGGGGAATCAGATAAGGAGCTTCCACCCTTATTGGCAGATAAACCTCTAATTCACTAAATAAACGATGTTTTAACATGGCAAAAGAAATAGCTGGCTACGTAAAGCTTCAATGCAAAGGTGGCCAAGCCAATCCTTCACCACCCATCGGTCCTGCATTAGGTTCGAAAGGATTAAATATCATGGAGTTTTGTAAGCAGTTTAATGCAAGAACCCAAGACAAAAACGGCGTAGTATTGCCGGTCCTAATTACTTATTATGCGGATAAATCGTTTGATTTCGTTGTAAAAACTCCTCCTGCACCCATATTATTATTGGAAGCGGCAAAGGTGAAGTCAGGTTCGGCACAGCCAAACTTGAAGAAAGTTGGATCAGTATCTTGGGATCAAGTGCGAGTAATCGCGGAAACTAAAATGCCTGATTTAAACTGTTTTACAGTCGAGGCAGCAATGAGTATGATTGCTGGAACGGCCCGATCAATGGGAATTACTGTTTCCGGTGAAAAACCGTTCTGATTTTTATCATCAGAAATTAACAATTTAATTAAAAGGTAATGGCAAAACTTACGAAGAAAATAAAGGAAGCCCTTTCAAAATACGATGCAACGCAAGCGTATTCGCTTGAAAAAGCAGCGGAGATTTTGAAAGAAATTTCTTATACAAAATTCGATGCCTCAGTGGACATAGACGTTCGCTTAGGAGTAGATCCCCGCAAAGCGGACCAAATGGTTCGTGGCGTGGTTGCCCTACCTCATGGAACAGGTAAAGACGTACGAGTTCTCGTATTGTGTTCGCCTGATAAAGTAGAGGAGGCAAAAGCAGCCGGTGCTGATCACGTGGGATTGGATGATTACATTGCAAAAATCGAAAGCGGCTGGACCGATATCGACGTAATCATTACGATGCCGACAGTGATGGCAAAATTAGGCCGTTTGGGTCGTGTGTTAGGACCTCGCGGTCTGATGCCTAACCCAAAGTCGGGTACAGTGACTTTGGAAGTAGGAAAAGCAGTGAAAGAAGTAAAAGCTGGTAAAATCGACTTTAAAGTTGACAAAACTGGAATCATCCATACCTCAATTGGTAAGGTGTCTTTTGGAGCTGACAAAATTGTAGATAATGCATTAGAAGTAATCAATACATTGATGAAATTAAAGCCATCTTCTGCAAAAGGAACTTATGTTAAATCGATCAATTTATCATCGACGATGTCTCCGGGCATTATTATTGATAAAGGGACAGTAACTGGATTGTAATCATGACAAGAGAAGAAAAAAATCAGATTATTGATGAGTTGAGCGAAAAGTTCGCGGCAACTCCGTACTTCTACTTGGCAAGTACAGCTGGACTATCTGTAGCAGAGGCAACTCAGTTTCGCAGAATGTGTTTTACTAAAGGCGTGGAATACAAGGTGTTCAAAAACACATTGATTTCAAAGGCATTAGCTAAAACGGGAACAGATTATAGTTCTTTAGATGCAGAGGTTTTGACTGGAATGACAGGAATTATCTTCTCCCCAGGAGATGCTAAATTACCTGCTAAGCTGATCAAAGATTTCAAAAAAGAAGCAGGTAAAAACAAAATTACGTTCAAAGCGGCTTCCATCGAAGGTGGATTGTACATTGGCGAAGGCCAATTAGTATCACTAGAAAACATCAAGTCGAAAAACGAGATGATCGGCGAAGTGATAGGCTTATTGCAATCGCCTGCTAAAAATGTCATTAGTGCATTATTAAGCGGCGAAAAGAAATTAGCTGGAATCGTGAAGACTTTGTCGGAACGACCTGAATAATTTTTAACAAGTTTAACAAGGGGGTAATCCTCAAAAAATAATTAATTTATAACTATTAAATTTTCAAAAAATGGCAGATTTAAAAGCGTTCGCTGAACAATTAGTGAACTTAACTGTAAAAGAAGTAAATGAATTAGCTACTATCCTTAAGGATGAGTATGGTATTGAACCAGCTGCTGCTGGTGCTGTTATGGTTGCAGGTCCTGCAGCTGGCGCTGGTGATGGTGGTGAAGCTCCTGCTGAGAAAACATCTTTTGATGTAATCTTAAAGGCTTGTGGTCCTAACAAATTAGCGATCGTTAAATTAGTAAAAGATCTTACTGGTTTAGGTTTGAAAGAAGCGAAAGATGTAGTTGATGCTGCACCGAAAGCTGTTAAAGAAGGAGTTAGCAAGGACGAAGCTGAAGGTTTGAAGAAAACTTTAGAAGAGGCTGGTGCTGAAGTTGAATTAAAATAATTCAATTACCTGATTAATTAAAAAGGGAATGGCAACATTCCCTTTTTTTTGCTTTATTTGAGATTTGAATAGAATTAATCATTTCATTATTCATGCGCGACATAATTCAACTTCTTCCTGATGCGATAGCCAATCAAATTGCGGCTGGTGAAGTGGTGCAAAGACCTTCCTCGGTGGTCAAAGAATTAATGGAAAATTCGATTGACGCAGGGGCTACCTCGATCCAACTCATCATTAAAGATGCTGGGAAGGGAAGTATTCAAGTGATCGATGATGGCCAAGGAATGTCGGAAACAGATGCGCGTATGTGTTTTGAAAGACATGCCACATCCAAAATCCGGAAGGCCGAAGATCTGTTCACCATCAAAACCATGGGCTTTCGTGGGGAAGCGATGGCCTCCATCTCCTCCGTCGCGCAGGTCGAGTTAAAAACCAAAAGAGCAGAGGACGAATTAGGTACTTTAATCAAAATAGATGCCTCCGTTCTCAAATCACAGGAATTAATACAATGCCAAAAAGGGACATCGATCACCATTCGCAATCTCTTTTATAACATTCCTGCACGGAGAAACTTCCTTAAATCTAATCCAGTAGAAATTCGGCATATATTAGATGAATTCCAACGAATTTCTCTAGCTAACCCATCCATCAAATTTTCGTTCATTCAAAATGACCAGGAAACCTATTCCTTGCCACCGGAGAAATTAGGTAAGCGAATCGTCGACCTATTTGGTAAATCCTACCGGGAACAATTAGCCGCATGCGAAGAGGATACTTCGTATGTCAGCATCAAGGGGTATGTTGGCAAGCCCGAACACGCAAAAAAGACCAGGGGAGAACAGTTTTTCTTTGTCAACAACCGATTCATTAAAAACAGTTATTTAAATCATGCAGTCATGACCGCTTATGAGCGATTACTGGCCGACGGTGCATTTCCTTTTTATGTATTATTTCTGAGCATAGATCCCGCACATATCGACATCAATGTGCACCCCACCAAGACAGAAATAAAGTTTGATGACGAGCGGTCCATTTACGCCATCGTCCAAGCAGCTGTCAGGAAAACACTCAGTATTAATAACTTAATTCCTTCGCTCGACTTTGAAACCAATGTGAACTTTAATGTACCAACCACTTTTGGGTCTTCACAAAGAACCCATGAAAAAAGTGATGCGTTTAAAGCTAGGCCCACGCAGGATGCTTGGAAAAAGCTTTATGAAGGAATGGATAATAATATTAGCGCTTTTGAGCAACAAGGTTCCCTTCAAACGATGAAAATTTTTGACTCGAGCGATGAGCCAAAAACGATTCAGAGTAAAGCCAATGACTGGAATTATGATCACGTTAATACCCCCAATTTCCAGGTCATCCAAATACTTCAAAAATATTTAGCCATTCACATTACAGATGGTTTACTATTAATCGATCAAAAAAAAGCGTATCAAAGAATTTTATATGACCAGTTTATGGATCATTTAAATAGGAAAAATGGGGCGTCCCAACAATTACTTTTCCCGATTACTATTCAGATTAATCCTGCGGACCAAGTTCTATTTGAAGAAATAAAACAAGAAATTAAGGACCTTGGATTTAGAATGGAAAAGGATTCAGACCAAAATTTCTTGGTGGAAGGGATTCCTTCCGGAGTTTTAGAAGACGATTGCCAATTACTCATTGAAAGTATTTTGGAGCAAATCAAAAATGAAAATGCCGATTTCGCTTCCCATCGAAATGAAAAAATTGCTCAGGCGATGGCCAATAAAACCGCAAGTAAATACACGCAAAAAAAACGAAGCAACGAGGAAATGAATGCCATGATTGGCCAATTATTTGCCAGTTCAAATCCTAACTTCTCGCCTAATGGAGAAGAAATTAGTAAACTATTAACTGAGGATTATTTCATTAATCTATTTAGCTAACTCAATAGCCCTGTCTCTCGCGGCAAAAATACCCTGCTTTAAACCCTCCGAAACACCTAATTCTTTAAACGTTTTTAAAGCCGCTTCCGTGGTTCCTCCTTTTGAGGCAACCGCTTGTATTAATTCATCTAAATTTTTATCACTTGTTTGCATTAAATGATAGGACCCTAACATCGTTTGCTTGACCAATAAAGCCGACATAGCTGAATCGAAGCCCATTTCAACACCCGCGTCTATCATCGCTTTAATCAAATAGAAAAAATAAGCGGGTCCGCTCCCACTCAAACCTGTTACCGCATCGAGTAATTTTTCGTCTTCCAAAAATACCGCACGACCCGTGGAGTTAATTAGATTTTCAACTTTCCTTATATCGGAAAGGCCCACGGCCGAAGCCGAAGCAAATGCAGTCATTCCCATCCCCAAAAGAGCGGGTGTATTAGGCATCGCACGAATAATCAACTCATGAGATAAAGTTGCCTGTAAATTGGCAATGGGAATTCCCGCCATGATCGAGAGAACTAGTTGGCCCGGCAATATAAATCGCGCCAATTCCTCCGAAACTAATGGATAGTCCTGCGGCTTCACGGATAAAATGATTAAATCAACATCCGATATTTTAGCAGAAATAGTATCCACCACCACGCCGGTCTTTTGTTCTTGTAATATTTCGCCCCGCTCCTTATTTTTTTCAATTAATAAAAGATGCTCTTTTTGGACTAAATTATATTGAATGAATGAGTTGGCAAAGGCCATTCCCATATTTCCACAACCAATGATAGCGATTTTCATAACAGATTATTTACCAGAAAATAAGTTCGTTAAAAATTGATCCAAAGCCTCTCCCCTCAAACCCTTCGCAATGACTTTGCCCTCCTTGTCCAACATAAAAGTCATCGGAATGGCAGAAACTTGATAGGCCTGAGCCGCCACAGAATTCCAATATTGCAGGTCGGAAACATGTTTCCAAACTAATTTATCTGCTTCAATAGCTTTCAACCAAGCACTTTTATCTTGATCCAAACTTACCCCATAAATTTCAAAGCCCTTGTCTTTAAATCGGGCATACGTCTTAATCACGTTTGGGTTTTCGCGTCTGCAGGGGCCGCACCAACTAGCCCAAAAATCAATCAACACGTATTTTCCGCGTAATGAGGAAAGAGCCAATCGTTCTCCTGAAGGTTGACTGAGGGCGATTTCTGGTGCTTCTGTACCTACTCCCACCCCTTTTAATCTTTTTAAATTCTCAAGAAAGGGTTTAACCTGAGGGTGATTAGGCCTCTCCTTTTTGAAACGAGCGCCTACCGCTTCTAAAATAGCTATTTCAGAGTCTGGAGGCAAAAAATTAGTAGCCCACAAGGCCACTAAATTGGTTCCCATCAATGGAATAAGATCTTTGATCTTTTTCATGGTTACCGCTTGAGCTAATGAAAATTCCTTTTGAATGCGCTCTTGAGCCGCAGGATTTTTTTGAATCTCTGCGTTCCACACAGCTACTTTACTTTCTAATTCTCTTGAAATAAGAAGCAATTGGTTCATAAAGGTGAAATTCGGCGTATTTCCCTTGACAGCAAAAGTACCTGGCTTGTCGGGCAAATTAATACCTTCGGCTTGGACATCCACCATCTCCTTGCCTTCTAAAATTAAAAGTACTTTTTGTGGATTAGGGATGTCATAAAAATTAACGAGGTAGAATCCCCCTTGGTCGATAACTGTTCCTTTAAAATTTACTTCCTTTTGAACATTTGGCAACATGGAATCTACTTTGATCGCCTGGCCTCTTCCATTAATCCATTCCAAATATATTTTCCGATCAGGGACGACATGAGTTGCTTTCACTTTTACTTGAAATCCCTGACCCAAAGACTTTGGGCAGAAAAAACTGAGTACACATAAAATGATAAAAATTCTCATATCTGATTATTTTAGTTGTTTAAGGCCTCGTTCACGAGTTGGTTTACTTTTTTAGGATCTGCCGTTCCTTTCGAACGTTTCATGACTTCTCCTATAAACAAGGCCAATAAACCCTTTTTACCTTGTTGGTATTCCTTAACCTTTTCAGGGTAAGCAGCAATTGCTTGGTCTACCCAAGTTTTAAGTTCATCTCCCGACTGCTCCTGAGACCATTTTTGTTCAGTAACTATTTCGGATGGACTTCGTTTCGGGTTTTCAATACATAAAGGGAAAAGCTGTTGGACCGCTAAATTATGCGAAATAATTCCCTTTTCAACTAAATTAATTACCTCGGCGAGGTTTTGGGGACTCAAAACAAATTGGTCTATGGACAAATTATGCTCATTTAAATGCGATTTCACAGGACCCATGAGCCAATTAGAAATTTGCTTTGCATGATTAGCATATTCAAAAACGGACTGAAAATACATAGCCATTTCCCTGCTCTCAGATAAAAAATGAGCGTCGTAAGCAGGTAAATTATATTCATCCATCAATTTCTTCTCTTGTTGCCATGGCAATAAAGGCATCCTAGCTCTAATTTCGGCTAACCAATCCTCCGTAATTTCCAATGGAGATAAATCAGGCTCTGGGAAATACCGATAATCATTCATCGATTCTTTCACCCGCATACTATTGGTAATGCCCAAATGAGCATCAAAAGTTCTCGTCTCTTGAATAATTTGTATGCCCGAGTTCAACATATCTGTTTGGCGTATAATCTCATGCTCAATCGCTCTTTGGATATTGCGCAACGAATTCATGTTTTTAATTTCCACCTTAGTTCCTAATTTTTCAGAACCTTCTGGACGCAGAGATACGTTTACATCGCAACGAAGCGAGCCTTCCTCCATATTTCCATCGCAAATCCCTAGATAACGTACCAGTTTTCGTACCTCTGAAACCATGGCGAATGCTTCTTCGCTAGAATGC